>NZ_JAOCDJ010000030.1:0-29334 GCF_029840885.1 Empedobacter sp. GD03861 | reverse complement strand
AAATACTTGGCGAAAAAATTGGAACAAGTATAAGTTCTTTAGGTTTTGAAAACTTAGGAATTGTTGAAACAAATTCGAAAATATTACGAGATTCACAAGTTCCAATTATTATGATTGAAATCGGTTATTTGACAAATGACGATGACCGAAAAATATTAACAAACGAAAGTAATTACCCTAAAATAGCAGATAAAATTTTTGAAGCATTGAAGAATTAGACATAAAAAAATCTCAGAATATTTTGCTCTGAGATTTTTTGTTTTTTCTCTATTTTCCATCCAATTCTTGTTCTTGATGAAAGGCAATTTGACCAAAATCATCTTGTATATTTTGATAATAAACTTTTGCTTGTAAATAATCTTTGAATCCATAACTTAACTCGAAATTATACACAAAAGCTGGTTGCATAAAAGGATTTCCTTCTGTGTAAGAAATAGGATTACTATACCATTTATTTGGATTTAATTCCCAAAAAGCTGGTCGTTGAATTCTTCGCCCAAAATTAAAATTGAACGAATGATCTTCTGTTGACTGATATTGAATATAAAACTTTGAAAAGCTCTTTTCATAAAAATCAATTAGCAGAAAAAATTGTACAATTTTTAGAAAATTATCAATCAATATAAAACGAAAAAAAGGACTTCAATTGAAGTCCTTTTCTATATTTATTTGCAAATTGTATTAATCACAATTTCCGTCTACATCACAAGAAGCACCATTTTGTGGTTGGTCCAAATGATCTTTTTCGTAAGCCTGTGTCAAAGCAGAAACGAAATACTCGACAGGTTGAGCACCAGAAAGTGCATATTTACGGTCAATTACGAAAAACGGAACGCCAGAAACACCAATATTACGTGCATCTAAAATATCCGAAGCAACTTCAAAAACATTTGCATCAGAATTTAGCATTTCGAGAACTTCGGTTTTGTTCAAACCAATTTCTTCACCCAATTCAGCCAAAACTTCATAATCAGCTACATTTTTACCTTCAGTAAAATACGCTTTAAAAAGTCTTTCTTCTGCTTCCGAACCTTTTCCATTCGCTTGCGCAAAATGAATCAATCGATGAGCATCTCCTGTATTGACAACTTTAGAATTTTGTTGTTGAAAATCAATTCCAACAGCTTTTCCCATTTCAGCCAATTGATTATTCATTGCCGAAACTTGTTCTTCCGAAATTCCTTTTGCTTCGATCAAATAATCATTCACAGAAGTAATTTCAGTTTTTGATAAATCAGGATTTAACTGAAAACTTTTCCATTCAACCTGTATTTTATCTTGATAAGGAATTTGCGTTAGAGCTTGTTCAAAATGTTTTTTTCCGATGTAACAGAACGGACACATTACATCCGACCAGATTTCAATTTTCATATGGAAATTTTTGGTGTAAAAGTTTGTAAAAATACGCTTTTTATTTGAATGGATTCGGTTATTTTTCGGTTAATTTAATCTTGAAAAATTATTAACAAAATCTTGAAAAATAATCGTGCTAAATTGAGTTTTAAATTTGTTTAAGACAAGGTTTAAATTACCTTTGCAGTGAACCAAGAAAAGATGATTAGTTTCATTTTTATTCCAAATCAAATAACGAACAAACAATATGTCAACACACGTAGTAGTCGGTCTTCAATGGGGTGACGAGGGAAAAGGAAAAATTACAGATGTATTAGCCGAAAAATCGGATTATGTTGTACGCTACCAAGGTGGTAACAACGCTGGTCATACTGTATATGTGGGCGATGATAAATTTGTCTTACACTTATTACCTTCTGGAGTTTTACAATGCAAAGGAAAATGTATTATTGCGAATGGTGTCGTAGTAAATCCTGAAGCTTTTTTTGCAGAAACTGAACAATTAGAAGCAAAAGGTTTATCTACAGATCACGTTTTTATCTCGAGAAGAGCGCATATCATTATGCCTTATCACATTTTGTTAGACGAATATCGTGAAGAATTTGCAGGAAAAGATAGTCAAATTGGTACAACAAAACGCGGAATTGGTCCTTGTTATGAGGATAAAGTAGCGCGCGTTGGTATTCGTGCTATTGATTTGTTAAATCCTGAAGTTTTAGCAGAAAAAATCAAAGAAAATTTAGTGGTTAAAAATGCTTTATTCGAAAAATTATTCAATAAAGAGCCATTAAAATTTGAAGATATTTACGAAAAATATTTAGCTTATGGTGAGCGTTTAAAAGAACGTATCTTAGATTCTGAGTTAGAAATTAACCACGCAATTGACGAAGGTAAAAATGTATTATTCGAAGGTGCTCAAGCATTAATGTTAGACATCGATTTTGGTACATATCCATTCGTTACATCATCTTCTCCAACAACAGGTGGAGTTTGTGTTGGTGCTGGAGTTCCTCCTACAAAATTGAAAAATTTGATTGGAGTTTCGAAAGCATATTGTACACGCGTTGGTAACGGTCCTTTCCCAACAGAATTGGACAACGAATTGGGAGAACAAATTCGTCAAGTTGGTCACGAATTCGGAGCATCAACAGGTCGTCCACGCCGTACAGGTTGGTTAGATTTAGTAGCTTTGAAACACGCTTGTATGATTAACGGAATTACACATTTAGTGATCACTAAATTAGATGTAATGTCGAATATTGATACAGTAAAAGTTTGTACAGGTTACAAAACGGAAGACGGAAAAATCATTAATTATTTCACTTCTTCTACAACTAAATTAGCTGATTACGAAGCACAATACGAAGAATTACCAGGATGGAAAGAAGATATTACAAACGTAAAATCTTTTGATGAGTTACCGCAAACAGCACAAGACTACATCCACTACATTGAGAAATACTTAGGAATCGAAGTTTATTTAGTTTCGGTTGGACCAGAGCGTTCTCAAAACATTATTAGAACAACTTTATTTTAATAAATTAAATAGTATAGCCTGACTTTTGTTGGGCTATAACTTTATGAGATATTTTTATGAACGAGATTTTAGAACGATTAAAACAATTGAATTTAGGTATAGATTCTATCGTCCCGATGAAAGGTGGTGATATTAACGATGCTTTTCGATTAGAATCGTTTGATAAAAAATATTTTTTAAAGGTAAATTCCGCAAACAACTTTCCTCATCTTTTCAAGAAAGAAGCACGTGCTTTAGAAACCATCAAAAAGACCAAAACATTTTCGGTTCCGAAAGTGGTAAATGTTGGCGAAGCTGGAAAAGATTTTCAATATTTATTATTAGAATGGATGGAAACCTCTACTCCAACTGTTGTAAATTGGGAAAACTTAGGAAAAAATTTAGCAAAACTTCATCAAAATACTAGTAAACAATTTGGTTGGTCAGAAGATAATTACATTGCAATTGTCGTTCAACCAAATAGTTTAACAGATTCTTGGAGCGAATTTTATGCAAAAAATCGCATCATGCCAATGATGAAACTATTGCAAAACAAACAATTAATCAATTCAAAACAAATAAAATCTGCAGAGAATTTATGTAAACAATTGAATTCGATATTTCCAGAAGAAAAACCTGCTTTATTGCACGGAGATTTTTGGAATGGAAATATTTTAGCCAATAAAAAAGGCGAATTCTCGGTTATAGATCCTGCAATTTATTATGGTCATCGCGAAATGGATTTGGCTATTGCAAAGCTTTTCGGAGGATTTGATGATGTATTTTTTGATGCTTATCACGAAAATAATCCTTTAGCACCAAATTTCGAAGAGCGTTTACCGATTGCACAATTATTTCCATTGCTGATACACGCTTACCTTTTCGAAGGTTATTATGTGAAAGATGTGCAAACCATTTTGAAAAAATTTTAAAAAACAAAACAAACAAATACAATGAACAAGTATCAAAATCCTTTAGAATCGAGATATTGTAGCGACGAAATGCTATATATCTTTTCTCCTGAGAAAAAATTTACAACATGGAGACAGCTTTGGATTGCTTTGGCAGAAATTGAAAAGGAACTTGGATTAGATATTACAGACGAACAAATTCAAGAATTAAAAAATAATGCAACTAATATTGATTATGATGTTGCTGCGGCTTACGAAAAGAAATTTCGTCACGATGTAATGGCTCACGTGCATACGTACGGAGATGTTGCACCAAGCGCAAAAGCAATTATTCATTTAGGCGCTACTTCGGCTTTTGTTGGCGATAACACAGATTTGATTCAGATTCGTGATGGATTTCAACATGTAAAAGGACAATTAATCAATGTGATTGATGGTTTAGCGAAATTTGCGCGTCAATACAAAGATTTACCAACTTTAGGATTTACGCATTTCCAACCAGCACAATTAACAACTGTTGGAAAACGTGCAACACTTTGGTTACAATCTGTTTTATTAGATTTAGAAGAATTAGAATTCAGAATAGATACGTTACGTTTTCGCGGTGTAAAAGGAACAACTGGAACAGCGGCTTCTTTCAAAGAGTTATTTGATGGAGATTACCAAAAAGTAAAAACATTAGACAAAAAATTATCTGAACGTTTCGGATTCAAAAATGTTTTTGCAGTTTCAGGACAAACGTACGATCGTAAAATAGATGCACAAGCATTAGAATTATTATCAAACATTGCACAATCTGCACATAAATTTACAAACGACTTACGTTTATTACAAAATTTAAAAGAGATTGAAGAACCTTTCGAAAAAAATCAAATTGGATCTTCTGCAATGGCATATAAACGCAACCCTATGCGTTCTGAGCGTATAGCTTCTTTAGCGAAATACGTGATGTCTTTGGCAACTTCTCCTGCAATGGTTGCGTCTACGCAATGGTTCGAAAGAACGTTAGATGATTCTGCCAACAAACGTTTAGCGGTTCCTCAAGCTTTCTTAGCGATTGATGCAATTTTAATCATTTGGAACAATATTTTAGATGGTTTAGTCGTTTATCCTAAAATCATCGAGAAGCATATCGCAGAGGAATTACCATTTATGGCAACTGAATACATCATTATGGAAGGTGTTAAAAATGGTGGAGATCGTCAAGAATTACACGAAATTATTCGTACACACTCTATGGAAGCTGCAAAACAAGTGAAAATGGAAGGAAAATCTAACGATTTGATTGAGCGTATTATTGCTGATGATAATGTGAAGATTGATAAAGAAAAATTAGTCGAATTATTAGATCCGAAAAACTTTACAGGATTTGCTTCTGAGCAAACAGAAGAGTTCTTAAAAGATTTGGTTGATCCAATTATCGAAGAAAATAAAGCACTTTTAGGCGCTCATACAGACCTTAAAGTGTAAACACGCTTAAGACAAACACATGAAACAAAAAAAGACTTCCGAATTGGAAGTCTTTTTTTAATTTTAACCTTTAATCAATTATAATCAATGAAAAAATTCTTTCTGCTTTTTGCACTTATTTGTTCTTTTCAACTATTTGGACAAATCAAATATATCACAAATAAAGAATTTACTATACAAGGAAAAGCCTTTGATAATGCGCCTTTTTATCATAGAATCGATACCAACAAATACGCAAATCTTCCCGAAAAAGTAAAAGGTTTATTTACTGCTCCCGCTGGATTATATGTTACATTCAAATCGAATACTTCACAAATAAAACTAGATTGGACAACTCGTTCTACTTATCTGGGTGCGAATACAACTGGAATCATGGCGCGTGGATTGGATTTGTATATCAAAGAAAATGGAAAGTGGATTTTTGCAGGTGCGGCTTTACCAAATCAGCAAAATATCAAAAGTGAATATGATATTATCAAGAATTTACCTAAGACAGAAAAAGAATTCATGCTTTATTTACCACTTTGGAACGAAATTACAGACTTAAAAATAGGAATTGATGCTTCTGCTAATTTTATCAATCAACCGATTGTATATAAAAAGAAAATCGTGGTTTATGGTTCAAGCATTGTACAAGGTGCATCAGCAAGTCGTCCTGGAATGAATTATCCATCAATTTTAACACGAAAAACAGGTTATGAATTCATTAATCTTGGTTTGAGTGGAAATGCAAAAATTGAAATTGAATTAGCTGAAATGATCAAAGATATTCAAGGGGTTGATTTGTTTATCTTGGATTGTGTTCCGAATAGTTCGCCCGAAGAAATCAAAAGTAGAACAATTCCGTTCGTCAAATTACTCCGAAAACATCATCTAAAAACTCCTATTTTGATGGTTGAAAGCTTAATTCGACCAATGAGTAAATTTGATTTAACCGCTCATGAAGATATGACAAGACAAAATCAAACCTATCGAACCCAATACGATACGTTGATAAAAGAAGGTGTAAAAGATTTGTATTTATTGAAAGGTGATAATTTAATTGGTTCGGATAACGAAGGTTCTACAGACGGAATTCATCCAAATGATTTAGGTTTTAGCAGATTATCAGAAGCTATTGAGAAAAAAGTAAATGAGATTTTGAGTAAGAAATAGATCAATACTTAACTCCGATTTTACGTAAAATAAAACCTAACAACCAAATTGGTCCGACCAACAGAAATTGTAAATCCTTAAGAAAACTTGGCTTCTTCCCTTCTATTTTGTGACCTACAAATTGCAGAATCCATGTAATGATAAAAACTACTAAATAAACTATCCAAGATTTTGTACCGAATTGAAGATTGCACAACGAAATAAAATATTCCATAATCAACATTAGAAAAATCATAATTAGACCAACGACAACCGATAATCTAAAATAAAAGATTGAAACAATTACCAACGCAATAATTGACGCAATGCTCATATAACCAAAGTTCTGTACATACAAATGCGGTGTTGGAATGTAGGAAATAAAACCAAGAATCGTCCAAAAGATGAGTGGAACACAAATCCAATGAATGGTTTTGTTTGTCCCATTTTGATGACTTTCTCCATATTCACTAAAAAGTTCTTCTATTTTTCTCATTTGGTTGATTTTAACTTAAATATAGGTTGAATTTGAATAAATTATAAAATCTAATCGTTAAAATATTTTAATACCTTTAATTATTTCCACCACAAAAACTGATTATACCAAAAAGCCAACTTAAATTTAAGTTGGCTATTTTATTTACTTTGGATAAACGACTCGCGAAAAGAAACACGAAGTGTTGATCTATTATTTTTTAAATTATAATTATATTAAGCTTGCATCACAAAAATAGCAGGACGTTTATGAAAATCATACTTTTCATTTTTCCATTCTTTAATAGATAATGTTCGGATATCTTCGTCCTCTAATGTAATATGACACGCGACACAAATCTTAGTTTCGGCACGAAGAATCTTCGTTAAATCTTCCACCATTTGATTGTTACGATAAGGCGTTTCCATAAAAATTTGAGCAATTCCAGTCTTCGAACTTTCAGCTTCTAAATGTGCTAATTTCTTTTTACGTTCGGTCTTATCGATTGGTAAATAACCGTGAAAAGCAAAGTTTTGACCATTCATTCCAGAAGCCATTAACGCCAACAAAATAGACGATGGACCAACCAAAGGCACAACCTGAATACGTTTCTGTTGCGCAACTTTTACCAGCTGTGCACCTGGATCTGCAACCGCAGGTAAACCAGCTTCGGAAATAATTCCGATCGTTTTGTTTTGATCCAATAATTTGATCAAATCTAACATTTCTTCTGGCTCTGTATCTTTGTTTAGAATATAAATATCTAAATCGGCTTGAACTTTTTCGGGGCAAACTTGTTTGATAAATTTACGTGCAGATTTTTCATTTTCTACCACAAACGTATCAATTGCTCGAATAACGTCAAGATTGTATAAAGGCAATACTCTACTGTGTTCGCTTTCACCTAAAAGTGAAGGGATCAAATAAACTTTAGCCGTTTTCATTGTATAATTTTAAAGATTGTATTTTTTGATGACTCCGTCTGTGGCTTCATCTAATAATTGATAAACATGCTCGAAAGCATCTTCACCATCGTAGTAAGGATCAGGCACATTTTGCGTTTGCCCTATTCCATCTTTCAAGATCAATTTAATTTTACCTTGCTCCTCTTCGCTTCGAGCTAATTGTTGCAAATCGATCAAGTTCTGTTCATCCATTGCAAAGATTAAATCAAACTCATCGAAAAAAACTGGATTGAAATGCATCGCACGTTGATCAGAAATATCAACACCATATTTTTTAGCAACCGCAACCGAGCGTCTATCTGGTTGTTCACCAACATGCCAATCACCCGTACCAGCAGAATCTACCAAATGATTGTCGCCAACCTTTGCTTGTAAAATTCCTTCTGCCAACGGAGAACGACAAATATTACCTAAACAAACCATCAAAATTTTCATTGAAAAAATATTTATAGATTAATCTGCAATTTTACGTGAAATATCTTCGATATAACCACGGAATTGCTTGTCCGTTTCTTGTAAATTCTTCACTGTTTTACAAGCGTGTAAAACTGTTGCGTGATCACGTTTACCAATTTGTGTTCCAATACTTGCCAAAGACGCTTTTGTATATTGTTTTGCAAAATACATTGCTAATTGACGCGCTTGCACCACATCACGTTTACGTGTTTTAGACTGAATATCTTCAATCTTCACTTTAAAGTATTCACAAACTGTTTTCTGAATATAATCAATCGAGATTTCTTTGCGAGCTGTTTGTACTAATTTTGATAACGTACGCGCAGTTAAATCTAACGTAATTTCACGTTTATTTAATGTTGCTTGCGCAATAATAGAGTTTAATGAACCTTCTAATTCACGCACATTTGTATCAATATTTTGTGCAATATAATCCATTACTTCATCAGGAAATTCGATACCATCGTTTTCTAATTTTTGTTTCAAAATAGAAAGACGTGTATTATAATCAGGATTTTGCAAATCGGCTGATAATCCCCATTTGAAACGAGAAATTAATCGATCTTCCATATCTTGGATATCTGCTGGAGATTTATCCGAAGTCAAAATAATTTGATTCCCTCTTTGATGTAAATGGTTAAATATATGGAAAAAAACTTCTTGCGTTTTTGCTTTTCCAGATAAAAACTGAATATCATCCATAATCAAAACATCAATCATTTGATAAAAGTGAATGAAATCATTTTGATTATTATTTTTTACAGCTTCAATAAATTGTTGTGTAAATTTCTCAGTTGAAACATACAAAACAGTTTTCTCTGGGTGTAAATCTTTTACTTCTAAACCTATCGCATGCACCAAATGAGTTTTTCCTAACCCTACTCCACCATAGATGAATAGTGGATTGAACGAAGTTCCTCCTGGGCGTTTGGCAATCGCACGACCAGCCGCACGTGCTAATCGGTTTGATTCTCCTTCGATAAAATTATTGAATGTATAGTTATGATTTAATTGCGAATCAATTTTTAATTTTTGCAATCCTGGAATAACGAAAGGATTCATCATTTTACCAGCTTGCAAATTAATTGGCGCTTCTACCTCTTGTGGGCGAGGTTTTTCTTTGTTCGAACTTGGAATACGTACCGTGAATGGCTCACGTCCTTGCGACTTTTGATCCATCAAAATACTGTATACCAATTTTGCATCAGAACCTAATTCTTTTTGTAAGGCACTTTTTAAAATTTTGATATAATGTTCCTCTAACCATTCGTAAAAAAATTTACTTGGTACTTGTATTGTTAAAACATTATTATTTAGTTTGCCCGGACGTATCGGTACAAACCAAGTATTGAAGGCATCTTCTGCAATGTTATCTTTTATAAAAGACAAGCATTTTTCCCACACAGAATTTGCAGTTATCGTCATAATATTGTCCAAAAGTGCTTAAGTTTTAATGTAAAATATTGAAAGTCAATGTTAAATTTTCATCAACACTTCTCTACAAAATTGTGAACAAATTTTGAATAAAAAAAATGATTTAGGTATTGATATATTAAAAAATACTTTGTATAATTAAAAATAATCAATAAGTAGTTTTAGATAAAATAAAAATACTGCAAAGATAATCTTTTCGGACATATTTTGGCTTATAAAACTATTAATTCTTATTTTTGTATCACTATGGAAATTACACAAGAAAAAATTGACTTCGCAATTATCAAAGTAGAAAATCATTTAAATGATTTGGGCATCAAAAATAATTTTTCTCTTTTACGAATTGAACAAGGTGAAGAAAAAAATGTAAGGACTTTTTATTATGAAATAGCAAATCCTACTTTCAAAACAATTATTCAAATTCAATATGATTTCTTAAAAGAAGAGCAAAAAGATTCTTCGCAAACTTCTTTTAGTTGGATGGATTACAAAAAAATTACTGAATAGACTTTTTCATTTTTTATATAATTAATGATAAAGTCTTTTTTTTGTTCTCTACTTTTGAAGATTAAAATGATGTTTTAGAAAATTATGGAGAAGATAGAAGAAACCGAACAATTAAATGTTTTTCGCACCAAAACTCGTATTCTATATAAACACACCGATCAAATGAAAGTGGTTTATTATGGAAATTATCCTGAGTTTTATGAAATTGGTCGTGTAGAATTGATGCGCAAACGTGGTTTTCCTTATGCTGAATTGGAAGCAATGGGAATTCAGATGCCAATTATTGAAATGCATACAAAATATATTGGTAGCGCTTTGTACGATGAATTAATCGAAATTGAAACAACAGTTCATGAGCGTGACAAAGGTGTTCGCATTCGATTTGATTACAATATATATAATGAAGTGGGAAAAATAATTAATCAAGGATACACTATTTTATGTTGTATTGATGCCGAAACTCGTCGTCCTGTTCGTATTCCAGAACGTATTTGGACAAGTTTAGGTTTATAATATTATTTAGAATCATTAATTATTCGTTAAAACAAATTCTTGCAAATGATTTCTCATTAAATTTGTTCCTTAACAAAACATGATTAAAAACGAATGTCAACACTTCAAGAAAAAATCAATCAAACGATTGTAGACGTTATCGATTTTCCAAAAGAAGGAATTGTCTACAAAGACATTACTCCATTGTTCTTAAATTCTGAACTTTCGGACGAAATTGTAGACGCTTTTGTAGAAAAAGCAAAAGGTAAAGTGGATATTGTTTGTGGAATTGAAAGCCGAGGATTTTTATACGGAATTCAGATTGCACAAAAATTAAAAGTCCCTTTTGTATTAATTCGTAAAGCTGGTAAATTACCTCCTCCAACAATTAGTCAATCGTATGATTTGGAATATGGACAAGCAACGATAGAAGTAAATTCGAATTACATCAAAGATGGTGCGCGAGTTTTAATTCACGATGATGTTTTGGCAACTGGTGGAACTGCCGAAGCTTGTGCTAAATTGGTAGAAAAATGTGGCGGAAAAACAACACAATTTTCTTTTATTGTTGATTTGACTTTCTTAAACGGAAAAGATAAATTAACCTCTTTTACAACTGATATTGTTACTTTAACAGAATATTAAACTAAAAACTCCGTTCAAAATTTTTGAGCGGAGTTTTTTATTTTTTAGGCGCTATAATCACTTCTGGTGCTCTTTCATTCCCAATATCCAACAAAGCTTTTATATTCGCTAAAATCTCTCTAAAACTCTGTTTACCTTCTGTTTTATAAGGTCCACTATCTGCATTATATCCAATACAATCTAATCCGAAAACTTTTCCTAAGAAAAGCGCTCTTTTGAGATGATAAGATTGAGAAATTAAAATCACTTTATCAAATTGATAAATATTTTTGGTTCTATAAATCGTGCTATACGTGTCCAAACCTGCCCCATCGAGATAAGTATCTTCAATTTTGACACCTCTATCCAACAAGTATTTTTCCATCACATCAATTTCATTAAAATTCTCGTGAAGTTTTTCTCCAGAAAGTAAAATTACATCCACTTGATCTTCTTTGTAAAGTCGAATTGCAGCATCCAAACGATCTTTTAAAAAACGAGTTGGTTGTCCATTAGCTTGCACTTTTGCACCAAAGACAACTGCTACACGATAATCTGACGGAATATTTCCTTGATAATTGTAAATGTAATACGAAGTAAAAATCTGAATAATCAATGCAACGATCAAAGTGAAAACCGCTATTAATCCAACGATAAACATACTTTTACGCATTACAAATCTTCCTATTCTTACAAGTTTACTCAACTATCTTTTGTTTTAAAAAATTTTAACATTCAAAAGTCTATAAGTTTAGTGATATTTAAAAATTATAAATGTGAAAATTATTTTAAATTTTTCATCGTAATTTTAGAAAATGAATGAGATTGAGTTAAGAACAGTTACCGTTGAACGCTATTTGCAACCTTTACGCGAAGGAGGTTCTTTGCCTGCACTAGCTGATGCAGATGACGGTTTTAAATATGTTTTAAAATTTAAAGGTGCTGGTCATGGTCCTCGCATGTTGATTTCCGAATTGTTAGGAGGAGAAATTGCACGTGTTTTAGGATTTAAAGTTCCTGAATTAGTTTTTGCAAATTTGGACGAATATTTTGGTCAATCCGAAGCTGATGAAGAAATTCAGGATTTGTTAAAATTTAGCGAAGGAACTAATTTGGCTTTGCATTATTTATCTGGTGCAATCAATTATGATCCTGCTGTAATGAAAATTGATGATAAATTATCTTCTCAAATTGTTTGGTTAGATGCTTTTTTGACGAATGTTGATCGTACTTTTCGCAATACAAATATGTTAATGTGGCACAAAGAATTGTGGTTGATTGATCATGGTGCTTCCTATTATTTTCATCATTCGTGGGACAATTGGGAAAAAGCAGCTCTTGCTCCCTTTACGCCAATTAAAGACCATGTTCTATTGAAAAATGCTACAAAACTTGAAGAAGCTGATGCAGAATTTAAAGTGATTTTGAATGATGAAATCATTGATAAAATTGTCGATTTGATTCCTGATGAATGGTTAGAAACAGAAGTTACACATGCTACTCACGAAGAAATGAGAACGGTTTACAAAACATTTATCAAAACACGATTACAACATTCCGAACTTTTTATAAACGAAGCGAATAATGCCAGAAAAAATCTTATATGAGTATGCAATTCTTCGTTTGGTTCCTAAAGTTGAACGCGAAGAATTTATCAATGTTGGAGTAATTTTATTTTCGAAAAAAGAAGATTATTTGAAAGTAAAATATTTTATTAATGATAGTAGAATCAATGCTTTTTGCCACGAATTAGATCTTGATTTTATTGACAGTAATTTGAATGCTTTGTCTAAAATTGCCGAAGGAATTCATCCCGAATCTGCTGTATCTAATTTCGAAACCCCTGAACGTTTTCGTTGGTTAACAGCTGTCAGAAGTTCGTCTATCCAAAGTTCTCGTCCGCATCCTGGTAAAACAACAAACCTTGATAAAACCTTGGATCAATTATATAAAGAACATGTTTTATAAAAGTTAAACGCTTAAAAACGAATGTTTTAAAAATATTTTCTTAAATTTGGTCATACATTAATTTTAAATTATTTATCGCCATGAGTACATTAAGAAACAAAGTTCAGCTAATTGGGAATGTTGGTAGCAATCCTGATGTTAAAACATTAGAAAACGAAAAGAAGTTTACAAAATTTAGTCTAGCAACGAACGAAAGCTACACAAATAGCAAAGGTGAGAAAGTTCAGCAAACGACGTGGCACAATTTAGTTGCTTACGGACCAATTGTAAATGTGATCGAAAAACATGTAGAAAAAGGGAAGCAACTTGCTATAGAAGGCAAATTGACTTACCGAGATTATCAAGATAAAGATGGTCAACAAAAAACGATTACAGAAATTATAATTGATGAAATTGTACTTCTTTAGCGTTTAAAATAAAAGGGAAACAGTGATGTTTCCCTTTTATTATTTTATAAGATTCCAAAATAAATTTGGAATATGAATTATCCTAACATTCGAATCGCGGTTTTTAGACCTTCAATAAATGTATCTATTTCTTCTTTTGTATTATAAACAGCGAATGAAGCTCGTACCGTTCCCGGAATATTGAAATGCTGCATAATTGGTTGTGCACAATGATGACCAGTACGAACAGCAATTCCTTTTTTATCCAAAATCATTCCGACATCAGATGAATGAACGCCGTCAAATTTTAAGTTGAAAGAAACTGCGCCAGAATGTTCTGCATCTTTTGCATAAATCTCCACTTCATCAAATTCTGATAGACGTTGAATTGTATAATCTACCAATTCTTTTTCGTAATCGTGAATCGTTTGCATTCCAATAGAATTGATAAAATCTACCGCAGCTCCAAGTCCGATAATTCCTGCAATATCTGGTGTACCAGCTTCGAATTTGAAAGGTAAACAAGCGTATGTTGAAACCTCCATTGTTACATCTTTTATCATCTCTCCTCCTCCGTGGAAAGGTGGTAATTCATTCAAAATATCTTCTTTTCCATACAAAATACCGATTCCAGTTGGACCGTACATTTTATGACCAGAAAAAACCAAGAAATCACAATCCATTGCTTGAACATCAATTGCAGTATGTGGAGCAGATTGTGCCGCATCAATCAAAACCCAAGCACCTTTTGCATGCGCTTTTTCGATAATTGTTTTGATCGGATTTACAACACCTAATGCATTTGAAACTTGATTAACACAAACTAATTTGGTTTTATCTGTCAATAAATCATCCAACTTCTCAATATCCAAAATACCTTCTGCAGTTAACGGAATATATTTTAGTTTAGCACCAGTTCGCTGACACAACAATTGCCAAGGAACGATATTAGAATGATGCTCGATTTCGGTAATAATAATTTCATCATCGGCTGATAAAACATTACGAAGTGAATTAGAAACTAAATTAATTCCTTCCGTCGTTCCACGCGTAAAAATAATTTCGTAATCGTGTTTCGCATTGATAAATTTCTGAATCTTACGACGCGATTCTTCCATCAAATCTGTTGCTTCTTGACTTAATGTATGAATTCCACGATGTACATTTGCATTGTACTTTTCGTAATATTCGTCCAAAACATCTAAAACAACTTTCGGTTTTTGAGAAGTTGCACCATTATCTAAATAAACCAATGGTTTTCCGTTGACTTCTCTATTTAAAATTGGAAATTGACTTCTTATTTGTTGAATATCTATTGACATTTTTTTAAGTTTTGAGTAATGAGTTATGAGTGATGTGTAATAAAAAAGTAAGTATTCAAAATAGTTTCAAATACTTACTTTATATTTCAAAATAAGTTCAACTTAAAACTTATTACTTATAACTCAGAACTATATTTTATAATTCGAAATCTAAACTAACTCCTAATTTTTTTGCAATTATAGAGTTAACTCGATTTGAGATTTGTGGAATTTGTACATGTCGCAAAGCGTCTGCAGCAAAGGCATACAATAACATTGCTTTCGCTTCTTTCTTTGGAATACCACGTTGTTGCATATAGAACAAAGATTCTTCTTCTAATTGTCCAACTGTACATCCGTGCGAACATTTTACATCATCAGCAAAAATCTCTAATTGAGGTTTTGTATTAATTGAAGCTCCATCAGATAATAAAACATTATTATTTTGTTGGAATGCATTCAATTTTTGCGCTTCTTTGTGAACATAGATTTTACCATTGAAAACTCCTTGCGCTTTCTCATCATAAATTCCTTTGTACAATTCGTGCGACTCACAATTCGGGAAATTATGCTCCACAAATGTATGATGATCGATATGTTGTTTTCCATCAATCACCGTAATTCCGTCCATTACAGAGTTACAATTTTCTCCATTTTGGAAGAAATTCAAATTGTTACGTACAAATTTTCCTCCAAAAGCAAACGTAAATACATTGGCACGAGAATCTCTTTCTTGATTGATGTATGTATTATCAACTAAAGAAGCATCGTTAGAATCATTTTGGAATTTGTACCAATGAATCTCAGAATTACGTCCAACATTCACCTCCGAAACAACATTTGTTAAGTTTGCTTTTTCGTCTAATGTTTGATGTCTTTCGATAATTTGAACTTGCGCATTATCTCCAACTACAACCAAATTACGTGGTTGATACATCGCTTCTTGAGAAGCTCCTGTTGAGAAATAAACAATCTGAATTGGCTTAGATAAAATTACATTATTTGGAACATAAATGTAAGCTCCATCTTTTGCAAAAGCTGTATTTAAAGCAACTAAACTTTCACCTTTTTTCGCAATTTTTCCGTAATAATTCTCAATTACAGCTTGATGAGTTGTTTTATGCATTGCGCTTGACAAGACACAAATATCAGCTTCATCATGTGTTGTATTTGACAAAAACGAAGAATATTTTCCATTAATGAATACGATTGTGTACGTATCGATATCATTAATCAAATATTTCTTGATGTCTTTGTACTCAATTGCAACTTCGTCTTCTGGGAACAATTTGTAATCCACCTTCAACAAAGGAGCAAGATTTGTATATTTCCATTCTTCGTCTTTACGTGTCGGAAAACCTTTTTGATTAAAGATTTCGATGGCTTCTTGACGTAAACCTTCGATTTCTTTATTCACTTTGTTTTTTTCGTTGAACACTAAATGACGAGAAACTAAATTTTCTTTTAAATCAATCATTTTAGATATTGTATTAATGTATTATGTAAGAAGTAAAAAGTACTTTGGACTTAATACATTTTACATTTTACAAAATGTTTAGATTCCTGCTTCTTCTTTTACCCAGTCGTAACCTTTTGCTTCTAATTCTAAAGCTAATTCTTTACCACCAGATTTAATGATTTTTCCGTCTGCTAAAACGTGTACAAAATCAGGAACGATATAGTCTAATAAACGTTGGTAGTGTGTAATTACTAACACTCCATTGTTTTCATTTTTGAATTCGTTTACACCATCCGCAACAATACGTAAAGCATCAATATCTAAACCAGAATCAGTTTCATCTAAGATGGCTAATTTTGGGTTTAACATTAACATTTGGAAAATTTCGTTACGTTTTTTCTCACCTCCAGAGAAACCTTCGTTAAGCGAACGAGATAAGAAATCTTTTTTGATTCCTAATAATTCAGCTTTTGCACGAATTTCTTTCAACATTTCAGAAGCTCCCATTTCTTCTAAACCTTGCGCTTTACGCGTTTCGTTGATAGAAGTTTTGATGAAGTTTGTTACAGAAACTCCAGGAATTTCGATTGGATATTGGAAAGACATAAAAATTCCTTTTTGTGCTCTTTCTTCTGGTGCTAATTCTAAGATTGATTCATTATCAAACTCGATATCACCATCGGTTACTTCGTAATCTTCTTTACCTGTAATAACGTTAGATAAAGTTGATTTTCCTGCACCATTAGGTCCCATAATCGCGTGAACTTCACCTGGATTAATTTGAAGGTTTAAACCTTTTAAAATTTCGCGCTCTTCGATACGAGCATGTAAGTCTTTTATATTTAATAACATAATCTAATTTGTAAATTAGTTAATGTGATAATTCTTTAATTATCTTGATTTTGATGTACTTATAATTTTATTCACAATTTTAGAAATATTAACCAATTTTTCGGTTAAATACTCTGAATTGGGATAATTCTTTGATAATTGACATAATTCTAACCAATACATAGTTTCGTCAATTTCTTTTGCTGAAATTTTGAATTTATGAATAAAATCGTTCATACTCTCAGCATTTTGAGCTTCTCTAATATTAGCTCCGATAGAAGTTCCTGATTTTAATAATTGGTTTGAAATTACAAACTTTTTATTCATTTCAAGTTCTTCACAATATTCTATTATTAATAGTGAAAATTCTAAAGTTAATTTTAAAATGATATTATCTTTTTCCATCGTTAACACATTTATAATTAACTCATCAACACATTATCACATTAATAAACTATCCTACAGAACCTTCTAATGAGATTTCTAATAATTTTTTGGCTTCAACGGCAAATTCCATTGGTAATTTGTCTAATACTTCGCGGCTAAATCCATTTACGATTAATGCAATCGCTTTTTCTGTATCGATACCACGTTGATTACAATAGAACAATTGATCTTCACCAATTTTAGAAGTTGTTGCTTCGTGCTCTAATTGAGCCGATTTATTTTCGATCTCGATGTAAGGGAAAGTATGCGCACCACACTCGTTACCCATCAACAATGAATCACATTGCGAGAAGTTACGTGCTCCTTCGGCATTTTTCATCACTTTCACCAAACCACGATAAGAGTTTTGCGATTTACCAGCAGAAATACCTTTCGAAATAATTGTCGATTTCGTATTCTTACCGATGTGAATCATTTTTGTTCCTGTATCCGCTTGTTGATAATTATTTGTTACCGCAATTGAGTAAAACTCTCCTACCGAATTATCTCCTTTCAAGATACAAGATGGATATTTCCACGTTACCGCAGAACCTGTTTCAACTTGCGTCCACGATACTTTTGCATTTTTCTCACAAACTGCACGTTTTGTTACAAAATTGAAAACTCCACCTTTTCCTTTATCATCACCAGGATACCAGTTTTGTACAGTAGAATATTTGATCTCAGCATCATCCATAATGATTAACTCAACCACAGCAGCGTGTAATTGGTTTTCATCACGCATTGGCGCTGTACAACCTTCTAAATACGAAACATAAGCACCTTCGTCCGCAATTAATAAAGTACGCTCAAACTGTCCTGTTCCTGCAGAGTTGATACGGAAATACGTTGATAATTCCATTGGACAACGAACACCTTTTGGAATATAACAGAATGATCCGTCCGAGAAAACTGCCGAGTTTAAAGCTGCATAAAAGTTATCTGTTGGCGGAACTACTTTACCAATGTATTTTTTCACCAATTCTGGATGTTCTTTAATTGCTTCCGAAATTGACATAAAAATAATTCCTTTTTCTGCTAATGTTTCGCGGAAAGTTGTTTTTACTGAAACTGAATCAAAAACCACATCAATCGCAACTCCAGACAAACGTTTTTGTTCATCTAAAGAAATTCCTAATTTCTCGAAAGTTTTTAATAATTCAGGATCAACTTCGTCTAAACTTGCTAATTCTTTCTTTGGTTTTGGAGCTGCATAATACTGAATAGCCTGAAAATCTGGCTTTTCGTAAGTTACGTTTGCCCATTCTGGTTCTTCCATTTTAACCCAAGCGCGGTAAGCTTCCAAACGCCATTCCGTCATCCACTCAGGCTCCTCTTTTTTGGCTGAAATAGCACGCACGATATCTTCATTCAATCCAACTGGGAATTCTTCATATTCCATTTCAGTCGTCCAACCAAACTCATATTGCTTTTGGCTAGCAAGATCTTCACGTAGATCGTCTTCTGTATATTTTGTGTTACTCATCTTATTATTTATAAAATGTATAGGTAAAATTAAACTGTAAAGGTTGCTGTTTATCAGCTTTATTTCCTAAAAATTTGAATTCTTTTAATCGTTGATTTTGATCTAAAATCACCTCAAATTGTGGTTGATTATTTTTCGAAATCTGATATTTATTTTGAGCAATTAATTTAATTTCTGACCAAGGTCCTTCTACCAAATTAATTTTTTCTGTTTTTTGCGCAACATCTGGTGTATATTCTTTTATTTTGAATGGCACCTGAAATGTCGAATTGCTATAACAAATCTTATTAATGTCTTGACCTAATGATTTTGTAATTCTACAATCGTGCATTAATCGATCTTCGAAACCAATTTTCTGCTCCATATAGGTTTTCTTCAACATCACATCTCCTTCTAACCAAATGATATCAAATAGTTTATTTCCGTTTTTGACATACATATTTTCTTGGTCATAAAAGAATTGATTTGTTTTTACTTCACTTCCTTTTCTTGCTATTGTTTCAGCAGAAATTACACCATCTTTGTACGTATAACTTACTTTAGTTGGTGTTGCAACCTCATCTGTCAATTCAAAATCAAGAAGATTTCCTGTCGCATCATAATTTGCTTTGTACGCAACTTTTTTGTTTGATGCATTGGTAATGGTGATTGTTTTGATTTTTGATTCGTCTAAATCCAACGCTTTTATAAAAGGTTTTACATTAAACAAACCGAAAAATAGTTGTTCTGAATAAGCTTTATTCAATTTTTTTGAAGATTCGGTTGGTTGAAAAACCATCAAATCTTTTTCTACAATTGTATTTTGTCCAAAAGCAACAAAACCAATCAAAAACGTAACGAATAAAGCTATTTTTTTCATCTTAAACAGCAAAACTTTCTCCACAACCGCACGTGCGCGATGCATTTGGATTATTGAATACAAAACCTTTCCCATTCAATCCTCCCGAATATTCTAATGTCATTCCAACAAGGTATAAAAATGATTTTTTGTCAACCAAAATTCTTACGCCATTGTCGTCAAACAATTTGTCATCTGCGTTTTGTTCTTTCGTAAACTCTAAATTATAGTTTAAACCTGAACATCCTCCACTCGTAACTCCTACGCGAACAAAAGATTCTTCGATAGAAGTTCCTTCTTCTTGTAAAAGTGAAATTATTTTATTTTTTGCTGATTCTGAAACCTTAATCATTTGATTCTAATTTTATATTGCAAAGGTACTTATTTAAAATGACTTCAAATAATGAACGATATAAATATTAACAATCGCTTAAGTTATATTATTTATCGCCAACTTACAATTGGATCAAATTACTTCAATCCCAATTTGTTTCGTGTACGTTTCAATACTTTTTGTGCAACACCTCTTGCTTTCAATGCTCCATTTTCTAAAAATGCATCCAAAGTCACTTTATCATTCATCAATTCATCAAACTTAGTACGCGCATCAGCATATTTCTCTAAAATCAATTCGTATAAAGCCTGTTTTGCATGACCATATCCGTAACCTCCATTCAAATAATTTTGACGCATTTCCTCTATTTGTTCTGGCGTTGCCAATAATTTGTATAAAGCAAAAACATTGTCTGTATCTGGATTTTTTGGATCTTCTAATGGCGTTGAATCCGTTTCAATCGACATTACTTGCTTGCGCAATTGTTTTTCTGGTAAGAAAATATTGATGAAATTATTTCTTGATTTAGACATTTTGTTTCCATCAGTTCCTGGAATCAACATAATATTTTCGTCGATTGCAGCTTGTGGTAAAACAAAATTTTCTCCCATTTGGTGATTGAATTTTTCGGCAACACTACGTGTAATTTCTAAATGTTGCAATTGATCTTTCCCAACAGGTACAACTTCAGCATCATACAATAAAATATCCGCAGCCATCAAAATTGGATACGTAAATAATCCAGCATTTACATCTGCTAAATAATCTGCTTTATCCTTGAAAGAATGCGCTAAAGTAAGACGTTGAAATGGAAAGAAGTTCAATAAATACCATGTTAATTCTGTTGTTTCAGTCACATCAGATTGACGGTAAAAAACTACTTTCGAAGGATCTAAACCTAATGCCAGCCAAGTTGCAGCCACTTCGTACGTATTTTGTTTTAACACTTCCGCGTCTTTAATTTGCGTTAAAGCGTGTAAATCAGCAATAAAAATGAAAGAGTCATTTCCTTCTTTCTCCGTTAATTCGATTGCGGGAGAAATTGCTCCTAAAATATTTCCTAAGTGCGGAGTTCCAGTAGCTTGAACTCCTGTAAGTATTCTTGGCATTTGTTTAAAAATTTAAGGAACAAAGATAAACTTAATCAACGAAATGCACCAATTGTAACGAGAAGTTTATTTGAATTAATTGACAAGAATGACGAAAAACATATGGATCAACTAAAAAATCTTCCCAATTTGTCGAAATGGCCAAGTGATTGTGCGACCTATTTTTCTTAAAATAGTTGGAGATTTATAATAACTTACAACAGTAGCTCCTAAAGTAACTTCACTTGCTTCGTTATTACTTATAATTTTTTGACAAACTTCGGGATTACTAAAAGTGAATGATTGAATTTTATCAACAGAATATTCTTTGTATTCAATTTCGTAATTTGACTGTCCTTTAGGAACTTTAAGTTCAAATTTCCCATCTTGATTTGTAACTGATATTTTGTTACTTTCTTTCAACTTAATTTCTGCATCCGAAATAGGGAATCCATTTGTATCATACAATAAACCTTGTACAACAATCGAGTCATTTTCGGTTTGTGCTTTTGTAATAGTTGAAAAGCTCAAAAATCCAACTAAAGAAGAAAGTTGTAACCATCTTTTGGATTGATTAGAAATAGATTTTGAAGCTTCGTATGAATTAAACTGTTCTAAATTTCTAGTTTTAATTTTTACACAAGCGGCAGGATTATCATTCAGAAAAGTTTTTAATTCTTTGAATGAATAATGATCCAAATCGTGAACACATTTAGAACAAACATCACAAAACTTTTGTTGTGCGTTTGTATCAGCCATTTCGTTCCAATTCTGATTGCATTTTTTATCAATTTGTAGCTGCATAAAAATCTACTTTTCAATAAAATTAAACTTTTTTCGAAAATTTTTCAAACCTCAACCAACCTTTTTACAAAAAGATGAATCTATAAAGAAAAAAGATTCATTAACCTTAAATTATATTGATATGAGTAACAAAGCTTTTTTAGACATTCTTTTCGAAAATCGAAACAAAGAATATGGTGCGTATCAACTAAGACAAGTTGCAAGCCAAGATTTGATGAAGTCTCTTTTTGTAGGGATTGGTATTGTTGCATTAATTACTGGTGGAACTATTTATGCAAATAATAGAACAATGAATAATGAAATAACAAAAAAAGGTGATGGTGTAATTGTTATTTTAGATGATGTAACTCCTCCTCCTCCCGATAAAAAAGTTGAAGAAGTTGTTCCTCCAAAAGAAGATCCACCGATGGAAGAAAAAACAATTCAATTGAAAACAGATCAGGCGAAACACATTATTCCGACTCCAACAGAAAGTCCGAAAATTGAAGAAACTATAAAATCTGTTGACGAACTGAAAAAAGTAGATTTAGGTCTTTTTAATAGAGATGGAGATCCTTCTAAAGGTCAAGTTGGCGGTGGTGAAGAAAGTCCTGAAGGAAATAAAATAGGTAAACAAAATACGGACATTCCAGAAGGACCAAAAACTCTAGAACTTAAAAAACCTGATGTTGCAATTACAGCGAAAAATGCTGCGGTAATGGCTATTTATCCGGGTTGTGAAAGCGAAAGCAAAAAAGGAAATGCTGCATTGACAAAATGTATGAGTGATAAAATCTCGAAAGAGTTGGGTGGAGAATTAAGTGATTTTGCCGAAACTGCTTCTCAGAAAAACCTAGGCACAGCCGTTGCTAAAATGCAATTTATTGTGAACAAAAATGGAGAAATATCGCAAGTAAAACCATTGAGCGGAAGTAATCAAGATTTAGGGAAAGAAGCTAAATCTGCGTTGGAGCGAATTAATAAACAAATTCTAAGAAAAGGTAAAAAAATAACGCCTGCAAAATTAGAAGATGGTTCTGATGCAAATTTAATTTTCTCAATTCCGGTTAGATTTCAAACAAACGAATAATTAATAATACTTTTCTTTCTGAAACCATTGCATTCATTTTTTTGAGTGTGATGGTTTCTATTGTTTAAGAAATTGAATATCTATTCAGAAAAAGTTCCTTTAAATGCATATTTGTCGTATAAAATTTAAGTTTTAAGTCAATCTTAACACAATAAAATTGTAACTTCGTCGCGAATTATGAATAAGAATATTGTTTACGGATTGATTGGTTTCGGTTATTTTTTGATCGGAATTTTTACTTGGAAATATCAGTTTTTCATCATCAAATTAGATGAAACAAAAGCGATGTTATTGGGTATTTTATTTATTGTTTATGGCGCTTTTCGTGTTTATCGCGGTATAAAATCTTATAAAAATGATCAAGAAAATTAGTTTACTTTCACTTTCGGCCTTTCTTATTTTTTCTACTTTTAGTTGTAAAGACAAGGAAAAACCAACAAAAGCAGAACAAAAAACTGCTGTAAAGCGCGCTTTGCACGAATATGGAGATTTGGCAATGACGGTAGATCCAAGTTTTAAAAATTTAGCGCAGTCGTTGGCAGATATGTACATGGTTGATTATCCAGATGTGAAAATTACGATTAACGAAGAAATTGAAGAAAAAGCAATCAAAGATTTTTACGAAGGTAAAATCCCTCTGTTAATGGTAAGTAAACCGCTTACAAAAGCACAACAACAACATTTATTCAACAAAACAACAA
Source organism: Empedobacter sp. GD03861 (assembly GCF_029840885.1). Taxonomy (NCBI): domain Bacteria; kingdom Pseudomonadati; phylum Bacteroidota; class Flavobacteriia; order Flavobacteriales; family Weeksellaceae; genus Empedobacter; species Empedobacter sp. GD03861. Next base: position 5,306 of record NZ_JAOCDJ010000030.1, on the reverse strand, counting down.
CCAAATATATTTCGTCTGTAATTGCTTTGGACGCTACAGTTTTTATTACTTCTGTTGATAATCCAATCAATTCTATTACGGTAAATAATATTAAGGACAATTTATACAAAAAAGATCCGAAAATAACGTTTGTTTACGATCATCCAAACTCAGCGAATTTCAATACAATAAATGATAAACTAAAATTATCTGTAGAAAATGGAGCGAAAGTAACAGCGATGGGTGATGCTGAAAAAGTGATTGACTTTGTGCAAAAAGATAAAACTGCAATCGGAATTATTGGATTAAATATTTTGAGTGACAAAGGAAATCCAAAAGTTGAAGAATATCTTAAAAAGGTAAAAATATTATCAATTGCAGATGATAAAGGAAATTTAGCATTGCCAACTATTCCGAATTTGAAATATGGTGTTTATCCTTTTTATCGTCAAATTTATATTTTGAAAAATGAAGTTGGTTTCGGAATTGGAGCTGGTTTCACAAGGTTTGCAGGTTCGCAACGTGGACAAAAAATTGTAACACGCGAAAGTCTTCAACCTTATTATATTTATAAACGTGAAGTTCAAATTAATAATCTAGAACAACCCTTACAATAAAAACAGAAAACCTTCCGAAATGGAAGGTTTTTTTTGGTTATTTTCTATTATCTATCTCTTTTCTTAATTCTATTATATGTTTGAAATTAGACAGATTTTCTTCATTCAAACTATACCATTCAATCCAATCTATACGCATTGTTGTGTCATATTCTCCTAACAAAGCATCAAGTAAAATATAAATTGTATTTTGCATTTGTCCACTACCATCAAAATTCTTGATGTATAAATCTATTCCATATAAACCTTCATTTATAGACGATTTATAATACAAATCATCATAAGATATTTCATAATCATTGTAACGAATTCCTAAATTATCATTACCAATTCTTTGGCGAAAAGCAATAATATTCCAATTTTTGAATTTCGGAGATTGTTTAACTAGTTTTTCAACTGATACAAAACTCTCTTTTAAACCATCAGCCGAAATCGTAAATTCTCTTTTCCCATTTTCTAATATTGGACTTGAATTAAAAGCTAAATTTGAATCAACCTTTACTAATTCATTTCTAATCTTATCATACAATTCTAATTGTAATTCTTTGCTATCTATATTATCATAAATGTATTTTTCATTTTTTTTAAACCAATTCCAAAAATTAGTTTCTGGACTTGACTTACAAAAACTAAAAGATGAACAACCAACAATAAATAGGACTAAAAGTAAAATTTTATTCATTATTCATAATATTAATCAAATCTTGCTCCCCAAGGGTTTTGCAAATCGAAACCTAAACTAAATAACATTCCGTTCTTGCGACCATCAACTTGATAATCTGATAAACCAATATCGTAGGAAATTCCAGCTTTTAAAGAACCAACTTTAAACTTTAGGATTGGTGAAACAAACAACGGATTGCTATTTTTAGAATCCATTCCTTGCTTGTACCCTACTCCAATATCAACGCCTTGATTATTGTCTCCAAAACCAATATGCGACATCAAGTTTATATCCAAATGACGCTCCGAATTCGAGTTCAAATTATACACCAAAGAAGGTTCTAACGCAATTCCTTCGGAAACGTTCCATTTATATCCAACATTGAAATAATACCACGTTGGCAAAGGCTCTACATTGTTCACATAATACACATTTTGGCTTAACGGAATATCCAAAACCGACACTCCAGCGGAGAAACCAGCATATTTGAAAGATAATCCCAAATTCGCAAAATATGTAGAATATTTATCTTCTTGTAAAGCAGGGTCATTCGGATCTTCTGCGATAATTTTTGAATAATCAAAACGTTGCGAAACATTAGAAGCACCAACACCGAAAGAGAAAACATTGATTTCGTCTCCATCATAACTTCTATCATCAATAGGAATGTGATATGCTGCATTAATTCCGAAACCAGTCATTTTAACTGCCCCATTTCTATCGTTGAAAAATTGCATTCCCAACGCCAAACGATCTACAATAATTCCGTGCGCACTTACCGTTTGTGTACTTGGACTTTCGGGCAAATCGTCCCACTGATTGCGGTGCGTTCCTGTTATAGAAATCACATTCGGATCCTGCCCTGCGTACGAAGGATTAATCAACATTTTATCACTCACCAAATAGTGATTGTAAAAAGGTAACCCTTGTTGTGCTTCTACTTTCGAAAGTGAAAATAGTGTTAATATGAATAGTGTTATTTTTTTCATAAATATTTTTCAATCAATTATTTGATTTTACGTTTTACTAATATACTTCCAGAATATAAAACTTGCAAATCATCTGATTGCTTCGAGAATTCTAACAAATACCAATATGTCCCATCTGCAACAGGTTTACCATTTAGCGTTCCGTCCCATTTTATAATATCTGTTCCTTCTTGTGTCAATATCTGTTTTCCGTAACGGTCAAAAATAATCAATTTGTACGAATTTGATGTATCGGTAACTTTACCATCTTTTGTCATTGGTTGCCAAATATCATTAAAACCATCATTATTTGGTGTTACAACATTTGGTAAAGCAAGGTAAATAACATTTTTACGCTCCGAAACTCCACAATTATTCAATCTTACTCTTACTGTAAAATTATTATTTTTGATATTATCTGGAATAATTAATTCATTCTTTGTTTGCCAATCTACAATTACTTTTCCATCAGAATCAAACAACGCATATTCTAACTTTCCATTTCCTTTTGCAGAAACAATTATACTTTTTTCGTTGATTGTAATTTTATCAATTGTAGGCAATACTGAAAGAGAAACAACTAACGTTTTAACAATAGAACAACCCGATAATTTATCTTCAATTGTAATTTTATAATTACCTGCATCAAGCTCAAAAATATATGTTCCTAAAATTCTAGTTCCATCTTCTTTTTCTACCTCATAATAATACTTATCGTAATCTGTTTGAGTTGTAAAATCTAAATTGTACAAGTCTCCTGAACAAACTTCTCCAGTTGGTGAAACTGTTATTGTTGGCAAAGTATTTATTTTGTAATAAAACTTAATCGTTGCAATACCACAATAATTTGGATCATTAAAAACAACCTCAACAAAATCGTTATTAGACGTAAATTTTGCATAAATTTCGTCAACAGAAGATTGCGTAACTAAAGTTGGATAGTTTAATTTGATATAATCTAAAACAGATTGAATTTGATTTTTTGCAGTAGTAGGATTATCTTCACAATAAATGATTTCATGATCTTGTGTATGCATTTCTACAGCAAGAACATCAACAATTAAATCTTGTTTTTCATTGATAATAATTTCTTTTTCAACAAAACACGAATTGTCTAATTTATTTTTAAAACGAACTTTAATCGTTGCTTTTCCACCTACAAAAATTAATGGCGTTGAATTATTATGCAAAATTTCGGAGTCATAATCTATGATAGAATTTGCTCCAAACAAATTACTTAATACTTGATCGTCTATTGTAATTTTATCATCACAATCTGCCGTTAATTCTTGTGTAGTATCTGTTACATTTGGTTTCGTAATCACTTGTAATTTTAGCGACATTTCTTCTGAAAAACAGTTTTCTCCGTTTATTTTGACTTTAAATCGAATTGTTTTAGATTGATTATCAGAAAGCGTTTCATCTGAAATTCCATTAAACGTAATATCCGTTCTACCAAGTTTTGATTTTAAATAAGTTTCGATTTTGACAATCGTAAAAGTATATCCCAAACCAACTTCTGAACAAGTAGAATTAAGTGTTGGAATATTATCAATCTTGTCGAAATTAGATTCGTCTAAATTAAATGTTAATTCTACAACTGTATCACAAATTGTATTTCCATTATCAGCTGCCAAAGCTTTTACAATGATTTTTCCATTTTTAGTTGTTTTGATATATGTAAATAAATCTGTAATTTCAACTAAACTATCTTCTTGATAATACTTTAGGTTATAGTTGTTACCATTTTGAATTCTATCAATTGTATTATCTACATGGATTTGTGTAAAATCTGCTAAACAAATATCTTTTATTTCTGCTGGAAGAATATTTGCTTTTGAGGTTTGTTTGATTATTAATGTGCCTTTCTCACCCAAACATCCCGTTCTATAATGAACTGCTTGATATGTTAAGTTTAATTGACCTGAAATTATATCTATTTCATTATTCTCATAAACTTCTGTTCCATCAGATAAATAAAATTTTAAATCGTAATCTTCATCATTAATAACCTGAGTTTTAATTCTTAAATCAAATTTATTAATAGTGAATTTAGAATTGCATGTTGTAATTATTTCTGGTGTATATAAATTATAATGTTTGACATCTCGAATATCGATTTGAAAATCATCTGTACTCTCACATAAATCAGTCCCTATATAAGTGATAGAAACATTCATTCTCACAAGATCATCACTAAAGTTTATTGTTTGACCATCAGAATATCTTACACCTCCATATTCAACATAATTAATTCTAAAATTATTCACATCTGTATAATCCGTCACGTGTTTCTCGATAATATCTTTATAATTAACAACATAATTTTTCCCACAAACTTCATACGTATAATCCGTAAAATAGAAATTATATCCTGCTTTAAAATTAATAGTAACTGTGTATCTATAAATCTCTACATTTCTATTATCATAGACTTTGGCTATATAAGTATGCCCTAATCCTATAGAAGAATTAATATCAGTTGTAATTTCATCTGTAGAAGTAACTGAATTAAATATTTTTATTTTATTTACATCAACTATTTGTGAATGATCTACTGAAATTTGTGATTTGACTTTATCTTTAACTTCTGAAATGGTATAAACTTCACTAAAACATTTACCTGACAATTCTGTATTTCCACTAATTGGCTCTGGTTCACATACAATTGCTGTACCTCCCGGAGTAACAAAACTAATTTTTGCATTAGAATCACGACTTACAAATCCTATTACAATATATTGTCCAGCAACTACATCGATTGGTTTTAATTCACCATCAGCATCATTTCCTCTAATATTATCATAATATTCACATTCATCAGTTTCAGAACTAAACAATCCTCTATCATTACTTTTATCACTAAAAGAACTTCTTACAGAATTATAACGTGTTTTATTATTAAAGAAAAAATTATTCAATTCATTTTCTGATAAAATCCAAACTTGAAAATTAACAGGATTGATTGCTGTAAAATTATATTTAAACTCAAAACTACCTCCTGAAACTACTTTATAATAATTTATACTTTTGTATTTATCATTTTCATCATTTCTACACGAAACGCCATTACTATTA
>NZ_JAOCDJ010000003.1:0-188631 GCF_029840885.1 Empedobacter sp. GD03861 | reverse complement strand
TTTTATTTATATGCTTGAATTAGAACTTCTGACGGAATATGAAGTTTTTCATTCAGTTTTCTAATCATTTCTAATGATAACTTTCTCTTTCTATTTAAAATTTCACTCGCTCTACTTTTCAAACCTATTATTTCAGCCAAATCATTTTGCGAATAATTAAGTTGTTCCATTCTAAATTTAATTGCTTCAATTGGATCTGGAAGTTCAATTGGAAAATTTTCAGATTCGTATTTTTCTATTAAAATGCCTAAAATTTCTAATTCATCTCCTTCATTAGATCCAGGAATTGCATCAAAAATCACTTCAAGTCTATTTAAAGCTTGAAGATAGTCTTGTTCTGTTTTTATAGGTTTTAATCTCATTATCTTAAATTTTATTTGCGTCTATTTTATCATATTCAGCGTGAGTCCCTATAAATCGAATCCACATCATTTGATAATTAAAATTAATTTTTACAATTAACCTATAATTATTTCCTTTTATGTTAAAACAAACTCTATTTTCCTCTAAAATACTTGCACTTGGATATTCATTTTTCAATTCGTTCAAACTTTTCCAAGTTCCTTTTTCAGCTTCTTGATACCACGATTTTAATTGCTGTTCGCAATCAGAATGTTTTTCCCAAAATTCTCGTAATATTTTTCTAGCTATGACTCTCAATTATTTTATTTTGATAAAGTTATAAATTATTTCCCGAAATGGGAAATTTATGTTTATAATTACGAAAACTGTTTTAAAAATATATCAAAAAAAACGCCCAAACTTTTAGTTTGGGCGTTTTTTATTATAAGAAATTTAAATCTTAACGTAAAGCTCTGTCACGGTTATCTACCACATCAGCAGCTTGAATCAATGATTGTAACAATGTTTGTTGGAAACGTCCTTGTAATTGACGGTTTAAATTATCCAAAATCATTGAACCTTTTTGATTCTTTTGAATTTGTTGATTTGAAGGAATAATGTAGAAAACTCCAGCATTACCTGCAATCGCTTTAGAAGATTGATTTGGTTTTACACCAAACGCAGCTCCTACAACTTTAGGCTCTAAACCAATTCCAGTTAAATTAGAATTAGAGAAGTTAACCGTAGCATTTCCTTTTTTCGCTCCAAATTTAGAAGCAAAAGCATTCAATCCACCATTCGCAACTTGCTCGTCAACCAATTTAGCAACTTTTTCGTGCATCAAAACTGGCTCTACATATTGACGAACAACACTTGGATGCGCCAAACCTTTGTCAAATTTTTCAACTAAATGAACAACGATGTAATCTCCTGTAGAAGATGTAAACAAGTTTGTTGCCCCTTTATCTGTTTTCTTGCCAAAAGCCCATTTTAAGATATCTCCGTCCTGATCGTTTGGAATATCTTGACCAATCGCAGCATAACGCTCAATACCTTCTGTTGTATTATTTAAATAACCACCTTTTTTCGCAGTATTTTTGAAATCATTCAATGATTTTCCTTCAACATTCTGAACATATGTTCTTGCATTTGTAAATGCTTTTTCTGTTGTCGCTTTAGAAGGCTCAATTGTTTTTACAATGTTTGCAACTTGATAAGCTGTTTTGTTTTTCGCATCATCAACTTTGATGATATGGAACCCAAATTGAGATTCTACCAAATCAACTGTTCCAACTGGTTTTGTAAAAATAAATCCATTGTAAGTTTGATCTAATTGATTGTTTTTTCCAACCCAACCAATGCTTCCTTTTTGTACAGCAGATGATTTATCATCAGATTTTGTTGAAGCTACTTCACCAAAAGAAGCTGGATTAGCTTTTACTTCAGCTAAAATTTGCTCAGCTAATTTTTTTGCTTCGTCTTTTGTACGTTTTACTCCGTTTCCAGCAGCACTTCCTGTATAAGAAACTAAGATGTGACTAGATTTTACAGAATCTTTTACTTCTTTCGATTTCGAAAGTTTGTATAATTGGTATGTATTTCCAATTTTGAAAGGTCCACCAATTTGTCCAACTGTAGCAGTTTTCAAGAAGTTTGTAGCTTCTGGTCCTAATTGAGCTTGTTCCAATTCTGCTTTTGTAAAATAATTTGGAATAAATGGTTTCTCAGAATTTTGAGTCACATAAACCGAATCACTTTTTGCAGAACCAAATGCTGCAATTGTATCTGTAACATTGTTTACTTCGTCATGAACAATTTGAGTTGACAGATACTTTTTGATGTTTGCTAAAGCAACAGCGTCATCAGCAGTCGAAGCTCCAGCAGGGAAATAAGTGTAACTTAATTTTACTAAACCTTCTGCTTTGAACAATTTTGGATATTTCGCTTCGTAAGCAGAAATTTCTTCGTCTGTTACTTTTACATTTAATTTTTTAGCCAAAGTTGCATAATCAACAAATGCATACTGAATATTTGCATTCGAAATATTGTATCCTTGTTGAATATCCGCTTCTTTACCTGTAACCGCTGTACCAGCCATTACATAACCAAAATATTTTTGAGATAAAATCTGTAATTTTATTTGTTCAGCAGTTTGCAACCAACCTCTATATTGTTGTTGCGCTTCTGGGCTTGATGCCGCATTCGCTTCTAATTGAGCAATCTGTTGTTGTGCTTCTGCACCAGATGCCATTCCGAAGTTTTGAGCTGTATAGCTCCAAAATTCATCATCAGAAACTTTTAAACCTAATTTTTCAGCATGTTGTTTCAACACTTTCTGACTAACTAAGCTGTTCCAAGTTTGTTGAGCAATTTGATTTGGAGTTGCAGTTTGACCTTGATTTTCGTACATCTTTTGTGTTTGATCGTACGCACTCTGATATTCTGCAATACCAATAGGTTCTCCGTTCACTGTACCAACTACAGACGGATCTCCAGTAAATAATTGTTTTATTTTTGAATTCTCTCCGAATAAATCTCCTGCAACGAAAGCTAACATTGCAACTCCGATTACCACGAAGATCAGCCAAGTTTTTTTACGAATTTCTCCTAAAACTGCCATTGTTTTATTTTAATGTTATTTCTATAATAGGTGGCGAAAATACGACAATACATTGAATAATAAAATAGAAGAAGCGACAAGTATGCGCTTTTTTGTTAATTTTTTTAACGCTCTTTAGAATTTTTGATTATCATCAACATACTTAAATCCTTGATTATTGAATAAAGTATAGGTTTCTAAATCGTCAGTAGCTTGCAAACCGTTTTTCGCTGTTAACGAATCGCCTTCCTTGCTAATTAAGTAAACTTCTTTCGATGTATAAACTGTTTTATTTTTCTTATTCCAAAATAATTGCTCGCTTTTCAACGAATCACCTTTCTCATTTACGATAATTACATTTCCTCTACATTCGTAGATTCCTGTTACATCACTTAATCTTCCCCAATCTGCCTGAAAATAACCTGGTTTCACACTTCCTTTTTGATAAAAGTCAAGGTTTAAACCTTTTCTAAAAATCGTGTAAGGAGAATCTACGGTTGTATATTCTTCGATTAATGGTGAACGCAAATTACCCGAAATTCTTCCAGAATCTTTGTTGATAATATTTGCATTGATAAGTGTGCGTGTTGGGAATTCTACCTTCTTTTTACTGATAGGAGGAAGTTCTTTTTTACAAGAAAAAAGCAAAACGAAAACGCTAATCAGACCAAATACAATACTCGGTTTAATTAAAACTTTTTCGTTTGCTTTTTTATACAATTTTTGTTTGTCCAAAATTAGTCAATAACTCTTTTTCTAAACCAAATATCGTTAATATCAAATCCAACTTTAACTCCTAAATAATTTTCTTTGATTAAGTTGTTTGTTGTTTTTCCTTTTTGTCCGTACTCTAACGAAATATTCATCATAGAGCCATCATTTTGTTTTCCAATTGGCAAACCAATACCTACAGTTGCTCCATAAGAGTCTACATCAGTTCCATATATAGAATATTGCGCTGATTGATAATATAATCCTCCGCGGTATGTTACACGATCAAAATAGCTTTTATAACTATTGAAATCAGGCACCCAATATCCTCCAAGTGCTAATCGTATGTTATTCTTATATTTTGTATTAAGAGCAGCTGTATTATTGTTTAGAAATGGTTGTTTAAAATCAGACCAAGTATTATACTTTGCCTCTAAAGCCAAAGACCAACTATTATCTTTAGAATAAGATGTAGCTAAAGCAAAAGTTTGAGGCAGCTTTGTTTTTGCATTACTATTTCTAGCAATTGAAATAGTATCTAAAGAAGACTGAGTAGTTCCTACATATGTATATGTAGTAGTTAAATCAGTATAATCTGTTCTAAGATTAGTTCCTACTGTATAAGTTGCTCCAATATTAAGATTATGAACTTTACCTATTTTTTTTGCATACATAGAACCTAAAGTAAATTGAGCACCTCTATAATTAGATTTATTACTATAATCTACTGCTAAACTAGCTCCATCTATAGCTAATACCTCATGACGAGTCAACTCTCCAAATAAATAATTAACACGTAAACCTAAAGAAAAGCCTTTTGCTAAGTTTCTAGAGTAAAAAGCATGAATACTATTAAGACCTCCATTACCTTTTAATTGAACAGCTTGTTTTATATTATTTTTCTCAGAAGTATTCATAATATCATATCCCAACGCTGTGTAAGGTTGAAAACCAACTCCGAAACTTCCTTTTTCACCAACTGGAAAAGCCAATGAAATATTAGAAACATTGAAACGACCTGCATTTTCTTTATCTGTTCCAGATTTGAAATTATAATTAGTTCCACTTCCACTTGCATTGAAAGTTGTCATACGCAAGTTTTGGTTTGCTGCAGGATTCGAAAAATTCGCACTTTGTCCAAAAGGATTCGTAGGAACCGTTGAGATACCGCCCATACCAGCTTGTTCAGTATTATTATCAAACAATTGCTCCCCTACTCCGTATGCCGAATAAGGTGAAACTGATATTGACTGAGCTTTTATTGTTACCACGCTAAATAGTGATAAACTACAAATAATCCACTTCATTATGAATGTATAATAGAATTCTAAGACGCAAATATGATGATTTGTTGCGAATTGTAAAAATTAGATTGCAAAAATGAGTTGTTAAATCTCTATTAAAATATTAAAACCACTCATTTTTTGCAAAGATAAAAATATTTTAAAATTTATTTCTCGGTAAATGAACAAGATAGCTTTTTCGTCTAAAAAATATTTTAAATAATGTTTGGTAGAACGGATTTTCGCTCTATATTTGCATCACAATTAAGGCGGTGCCTTAGCTCAGTTGGTAGAGCAAAGGACTGAAAATCCTTGTGTCCCTGGTTCGATTCCTGGAGGCACCACTGCTTAAAACCTCAATCAAATGATTGAGGTTTTTTTTGTTTTAGTATTTCAAATGTTAATAATATCTTAAAAAAATATTTTCAATTAAAAAAAGCCGATGTAGAAATACATCGGCTTTTACTTTTTATGTTGAAATAATTATTACGCTTGTTGCGCTTTAATTAAATTTAATGCTGAACCAGCTTTGAACCATTCAATTTGTTGTGTATTGTATGTATGATTTGCTACAACTAAATCTTTAGATCCATCTGCATGAACAAACTCGATTGTTAAAGGTTTTTCTGGCGCAAATTCCGTTAAATCAATAAAGTTGATTGTATCATCTTCTTGTACTTTATCATAATCTGCTTTGTCAGCAAATGTCAACGCTAACATTCCTTGCTTTTTAAGATTTGTTTCGTGGATACGTGCAAAAGAACGTACTAAAACTGCAACAGCTCCTAAATGACGTGGTTGCATCGCCGCATGCTCACGAGAAGAACCTTCTCCATAGTTTTCGTCACCAACAATTACAGAAGGTACACCTGCCGCTTTATATGCACGTGCAGTATCTGGAACTGGTCCGTATTCTCCTGTTAATTGATTTTTAACTGAATTTGTTTCTTGGTTGAATGCATTTACGGCACCAATCAATGTATTATTCGAAATATTATCTAAGTGTCCACGGAAACGTAACCAAGGTCCAGCCATAGAAATATGGTCAGTTGTACATTTACCAAATGCTTTGATTAATAATTTAGCTCCAGTAATATTTTCACCATTCCAAGGTTTGAAACCTTCTAATAATTGTAAACGCTCAGAATTTGGATTTACGATCACTTCTACACGAGAACCATCTTCTACAGGTGCTTGATATCCATTATCTTCATAAGCATAACCTTTTGTTGGTAATTCCTCTCCTTTTGGAGCATCTAACATTACTTCTTCACCAAATTTATTGATTAATTTATCTGTTAATGGATTAAAATCTAAACGTCCAGAAATTGCAATCGCCGCAACCATTTCAGGCGATGTTACGAAAGCATATGTATTTGGATTTCCGTCCGCACGTTTTTTGAAATTACGGTTGAATGAATGAACGATTGTATTTTTTTCTTCTTTATCCGCACCTTCACGATCCCATTGACCAATACAAGGTCCACAAGCATTTGTAAAGATAACCGCATCTAAATCCTCGAAAGTTTTTAATAAACCATCACGATCCGCAGTATAACGAACTACCTCAGAACCAGGATTAATTCCAAAAGATGATTTCACTTCTAAACCTTTATCTAAAGCTTGTTGCGCAATCGAAGCTGCACGTGTTAAATCTTCGTAAGAAGAGTTTGTACAAGACCCTATTAATCCCCATTCTACATCTAAAGGCCAACCATTAGCTGCAGCAGTTTCTTTCATTTTAGAAACTGGTGTCATTAAATCTGGCGTAAAAGGACCATTCAAACGAGGCTCTAATTCAGATAAGTTAATTTCAATTAATTGATCATAGAAGTTTTCTGGATTTGCATAAACTTCATCATCAGAACGTAAATAAGATTTGTGAGCATTTGCAGCATCAGCAACATCATTACGATCAGTCGCTCTTAAATATCTTTCTGAAGCATCATCATAAGCGAAGATTGAAGTTGTTGCTCCAATTTCTGCACCCATATTACAAATTGTTCCTTTACCTGTTGCAGATAAAGACTCTGCTCCTTCTCCAAAATACTCTACAATTGCTCCTGTTCCACCTTTTACAGTTAAACGTCCAGCAACTTCTAAAATAACGTCTTTTGGAGCAGCCCAACCAGATAATTTACCCGTTAATTTAACTCCGATTAATTTTGGCATTTTTAATTCCCAAGCCATTCCAGACATTACATCAACAGCATCAGCACCACCAACACCAATTGCTACCATTCCTAATCCACCTGCATTTGGCGTGTGAGAATCGGTACCAATCATCATTCCTCCTGGAAATGCATAGTTTTCTAAAACTACTTGGTGAATAATTCCTGCTCCTGGTTTCCAGAATCCAATTCCATATTTATTCGAAACTGATTCTAAGAAATTAAATACTTCTGAAGATTTATTGATTGCCTCTTGTAGATCGGTTTTTGCACCAACTTTAGCTTGAATCAAGTGATCACAGTGAACCGTAGAAGGAACAGCCGTTTTGGTTTTTCCAGCTTGCATAAATTGCAACAAAGCCATTTGAGCAGTTGCATCTTGCATTGCTACACGATCTGGCGCAAAATCTACATAAGATTCTCCTCTTGTATACGCTTGTGTAGGTTTTCCGTCAAACAAGTGAGCATATAAAATTTTCTCTGAATAAGTCAAAGGGCGACCTACGATGGCTTTCGCAGCATCTACACGTTCTTGCATTTTTGCATAAACGCCTTTAATCATATTTATATCAAATGCCATAATAATTGATTTATTTAATTGGTTTTAATTTATCAAAAAACATACCCCAATATACTGAATTATTTGTAAACTACTAACTCTTTACCGTGCTAATAATCTTATTTAAAACAATTCTAACTTATTTATTTGCAATATTATATATTTATCACAAAAAAAGGCTAACACCGAAATGTTAGCCTTTATTATATCATTTTCTACAAACAATTAGTTCATTGAAATTGGTTTAAACTTTGTTAAGTTAATACCTTCAACTGCAGTTTTGTACTCTTCGATAGAAGGAATACGTCCTAAAATCGCTGATAAAACAACTACTGGAGTTGATGCTAATAAAGATTCTCCTTTTTTACCATCACGGTCTTCAACCACACGACCTTGGAATAAACGTGTAGATGTCGCCATTACTGTATCTCCTTTTGCTGCTTTTTCTTGGTTACCCATACATAAGTTACAACCAGGACGCTCTAAGTACATAATGTTTTCGTATTCTGTACGTGCAGTAGATTTTGGTAATAAATCGCTAAACTCAAATCCTGAGTATTTTTGTAACATTTCCCAATCACCTTCCGCTTTCAATTCGTCGATAATGTTGTAAGTAGGTGCAGCAACAACTAAAGGAGCTTTAAACTCAACTTTACCATTCGCTTTTTCTACGTTACGTAACATTTGAGAAACGATTTTTAAATCGTCTTTGTGAACCATACAAGAACCTACGAAACCTAAATCTACGTGTTTATCACCTCCATAGTAAGTTAAATCGCGGATGGTGTCGTGTGTATAACGTTTAGAAACGTCAGCATTGTTTACGTCTGGATCGGCAATCATTGGCTCTTCGATAATATCTAAGTCAATTACAACTTCCGCATAATATTTAGCATTTGCATCTGGAGTTAAAGCAGGTTTAGCACCCGATTTAATTTCTTCGATACGTTTGTTAGCTTTGTCGATTAATCCTTGTAATACTTGGTTTTTGTTATCCATTCCTTTCTCGATCATGATTTGGATACGAGATTTTGCAATTTCTAACGATTGGATTAATGTATCATCTTGAGAAATACAGATAGATGCTTTCGCTTTCATTTCTGCAGTCCAGTCTGTAAATGTAAACGCTTGATCCGCTAATAATGTACCGATGTGTACCTCGATGATACGACCTTGGAATACATTCTCACCATCAAATTGTTTCAACATTTGAGCTTGAGTAGCGTGAACCACATCACGGAAATCCATGTGTTGTTTCATCTCTCCTTTGAATGTTACTTTTACAGATTCCGGAATTGGCATAGACGCTTCACCAGTTGCTAAAGCTAAAGCTACCGTACCTGAATCGGCACCGAAAGCAACACCTTTAGACATACGTGTGTGTGAGTCACCACCAATAATGATTGCCCATTCGTCAATCGTGATATCATTCAATACTTTGTGGATAACGTCAGTCATTGCATGATATTCACCTTTAGGGTCACGCGCTGTAATTACACCGAAATCATTCATAAATTTCATCAATTTAGGAATATTTGCTTGTGCTTTTTTATCCCAAACTGAAGCTGTGTGACATCCTGATTGATAAGCACCATCTACTGTTGGAGCAATCACTGTAGCAGCCATTGCTTCTAACTCTTGCGATGTCATCAAACCAGTTGTATCCTGAGAACCTACGATGTTTACTTTAACACGAACGTCAGAACCAGCATGTAAAACTTTTCCTGGAGTAGATCCAACCGCATTGTTATTGAAGATTTTTTCAACCGCAGTTAAACCTTGACCATCATTTGAAATCTCTTTTGAAGGAGCGAAAACCACAGGAGCTTCGATACCTAAAGTTTGAGCAGCAAATGTTTGGATTTTTTTACCAAAAACGATTGCGTAAGAACCACCCGCTTTGATAAATTCCATTTTTTGAGGAGTCAATGATCTTGAAATATCAATTAACTCTTGATCTCCGTTGTATAATTTTTGCGTTTTTGTATTGATTGTTAAAACAGTACCTGTAGCAACTGAATAAACTTCTTCTAAAACAGGATCCCCCGCTTCGTTACGAACCACATCTCCGTTTGCATCAACTTGTTTTTTCCAGTTTTTCAAATCGATTCCGATACCTCCTGTTACATCAACAGTTGTTAAGAAAATTGGAGAAATTCCGTTTGTACCTGCAACAATTGGCGCAATATTTACGAAAGGAACGTAAGGCGATGCTTGTTTTCCTGTCCATAAAGCCACGTTGTTAACACCTGACATACGAGAAGAACCTACTCCCATTGTACCTTTTTCAGCGATTAACATCACAGAAGCATCTGGATGTTGCGCTTGTAACGCTTTAATTTCAGCTTGAGCAGCAGGTGTAATCATACATTGACCGTGCAATTCTCTATCAGAACGAGAGTGCGCTTGGTTACCTGGAGATAATAAATCCGTAGAAATATCACCCTCAGCAGCGATGTACGTTACTACTTTAATTTCTTCTGCAACTGCTGGCAATTCTGTAAAGAACTCTGCTTTTGCATAACTTTCTAAAATATCTTTTGCGATTACATTTCCTGCATTAAAAGCATCAGCTAAACGAGCTGTATCTGCATCGTATAAGAAAACTTGTGTTTTAAGAACTTCAGCAGCTTGTTTTGCAATTGCTTCATCATTTCCTAAAGCTAAGTCCAAAAGAACCTCGATAGATGGTCCTCCTTTCATGTGAGATAACAATTCGAATGCAAATGTTGGTGTAATTTCAGCAACTGTAGCTTCTCCTAAAATAATCTCTTTTAAAAATTTTGCTTTTACACCTGCAGCAGAAGTTGTTCCTGGCAACGTGTTATAGATAAAGAATTTAACAGAATCCTCGCGGTATTCGTTGTTAACATCTTTAATTTGATTAATGATTTCACTTAGTAATTCTGCACCATCAATTGGTTTTGGATGTAAACCTTGACCTTTTCTTTCTTCAATCTCGTTAAGATACTCTTGGTAAAGACTCATAATTATCTATCTTTTCTTTTTAATATTAAAGATTGTTTAAAACCAAGCTACTTACACCTGATTTCATCCAATCAAAATGAATTATATAATAACACTTCGCTGTATCGTCACATCTTATGCAAAAATTATTTTCAACAAAAATCATTTTTGGCATAGGTAACCACTGTTATCAGAATACAAACTAAGTATGTAATTTTTTCGAAGGGTAATTTTTAATCATTTAACTCACACAAACTCAACACTCATAAGCATTTGAGTCAGAGTTTTATTCTAAAACTTACATTAACAATCATCTAAACAAATACGCGTTTAGCTATAAATTGGTACACAAAATTACGTTTATAGTAAAGATTTTTCATCAAAGAATGATATATTTTAGTTATATTTCAATAATTTAGAATTATTATAAAAAAGGTCTAAATTTCACTTTAACAATGTTTTAAACGTAAATAAATAGAAGTTAAAAATTAAAAGGTTCTTAAAATATCAACTCCATAATTTTTGGGTCATTTTTTTACGAAATTGAATTATTTCGAAATATTAATAAACATTCAATAATCAATCTTTCAAAATGCTATCAATCGTCTAAACATTCTCAAAAAACAATCAAAAATATTCAATATGAATAAATATTTATGATTATTAATAATTATACAAGTTTAATGAGATATTATGCAACTTTTTACTAACTTTGCGCCCTTAATTCATTATTATAGATATGAAACTTTGGGATAAAGGTTTTACCATTAATGATAAAATCGAAAAATTTACTGTTGGAAAAGACAGAGAATTAGATGCTCATCTTGCGAAATACGATGCATTAGCGTCGAAAGCGCAGGCAAATATGCTGGCAAAAACAAGTTTGATTACCAATGAAGAAAATGATGCGTTGCAAATTGCTTTGGATGAAGTTTTGGTTCTGATTGCGGAAAATAATTTCGAAGTCGACGAAAATTTCGAAGATATACATTCAAAAATTGAAGCTTATTTAATTGAAAAAACTGGCGATGCTGGAAAAAAAATTCACGTTGCACGTTCTCGAAATGATCAAGTTTTGGTTGCAATTCAACTTTTTAAGAAAGAGTATTTAAAACATACAACTGAAAAAATTGTCAATTTAATTGAGATTTTCTTACAAAAAGCAGACGAATTCAAGAATCATCAATTACCAGGATACACACATTTTCAGGCGGCAATGCCAAGTAGTTTTGGAATGTGGTTTTCGGCATATGCAGAAAGTTTGTTGACGGATTTATACTTTTTTGAGGCTGCATATAAAATTTCTGATCAAAATCCTTTGGGTTCTGGTGCAGGTTTCGGAACAAGTTTCCCAATTGATCGTTTGCAAACAACACAAGAATTAGGTTTTTCAGAAATCTTAGTTTCTTCTGTTGGTGCACAAATGCTTCGTGGAAAAACAGAAAAATCTGTCGCAACAGCTTTGGCAATGATTTGTGGAACGTTGTCTAAAATGTCGTACGATTTGGTTTTATACAATTCACAAGATTTAGCTTTTGTGAAGTTGCCAAACGAAATGACAACAGGTTCATCGATTATGCCGCACAAGAAAAACCCAGATGTGTTTGAGTTAACTCGTGCGCATTGCAATAGAATTCAGGCGTTGCCGAATGATATTATGATGACGATCAATAATCTTCCAAGTGGATATCACCGTGATTATCAAATATTGAAAGAAATATTATTCGAACCAATGATGCAATTTGATAATATTATTGACATCTTAACATTTGCGATTCCTCAACTTCAGATTAAAGATAACTATATGAATCAGGATAAATATGATCCGATTTATACCGTTGAAAATATTAATGAAGCGATTAAGAATGGAACACCTTTCCGTGATGCTTACAAAGAAGTTGGTTTATCTGTAGAAAATGGAACATATATACCACACAAAGAATTTCAGACTTCGCATATCGGAAGTATTCATAATTTGAGATTGGATTTAATTTCAAATAAAATCGAAAAATTCAAATTAGAAGCACAAGTTTTAAAATAAACACTTGTAATAAGTCAAAAATCATCCTCAAAATTATAGAAATTGAGGATTTTTTTGTTCTATAAATTTTATAATTTCGGAAAATTTCAACGTTTAAATAATTGATATATTGTTTTTTGTAAAATAAAAAGTGTTTTACAAAATAATTACAATCATTTTTTATTATATCAGGTCAAAATCATTCTAACTTTGACATATCAAATTAATCGATTAAAATTTAAAAAGATGAAAAAATTTTTCGCAGTAGTTGCAGTAGCAGCTTTATCATTAGGAGCAGTATCTTGTGGAGAGAAAACTGAAGAAGCACCAGTAGAAGAAGCACCAGCTACAGATTCAGCTACAGCAGTAGTTGATTCAGCAGTAGTTGACTCTGCAGCAGCTCCAGTAGCTGATTCAGCAGCAGTAGCAGCTCCAGCAGCAGATTCTACAGCAGTTGCTAAATAATTTATAGCGAAGCTAAAATATAAATGCGCTCAACTAGGTTGAGCGCATTTTTTATGTTATAAATTCATCATGAATCTTAAAGTAGATTTCCGTCAAATTTTCCTGATTGTATTTTTTTATCAAGTTCTGCTTGAATATCCTCTAAAACAGGGCGAACAGTAGATTCTGGAATATCAGAAACTCTAATATACATTAAGCCATCAATTGCATCATTAAATTTTGGATCAACATTGAAAGCAATAACCTTTGCATTTTGTTTAATATATTTTTTGATCAAAACTGGCAAACGCAACATATTTGGCTCAAGCTCATCGATTAATTTGTCAAACTTATTCAAATCAGCTTCAGATTCATCGAAAATAAATTCTTTATCTTCCTCTTTCAGCTTAACTTTAAATTCATTTTTTGCTCTCACATATTGCGCTACAGTAGAATCATAATAATGAGATTTCATAAATTCGATCATCAACGATTTTGAGAAATCAGAAAACTGATTACTAATACTCACTCCTCCAATAATAAATTTCTGATTTGGATTTCTCAACGTGACATGCACAATTCCTCTCCATAATAAAAACAATGGCATCGGTTTTTGTTGATACTCAGCTGAAACGAAAGCACGTCCCATTTCGATACATTTCTTGAAGAAAGGATGAATTTCTGGATCAAAATTGAATAATTCATGAACATAAAATCCATTAATTCCATATTTTTCGTATACCTCAGAACCAATCGCCATACGATATGCTCCAACAATTTTATTGGTATCCTTATCCCATAAAAATAAATGATGATAATGATTATCGAAGCGATCAAGGTCAATTTCATCATTTGTACCTTCACCAATTGCACGGAAAGTTATCTCGCGTAAACGACCAATTTCTCTTAATATATTTGGAATTTGTTGAGCTGTAGAAAAGAAACATTCGTAATTATTATTCGTAAATAATAATGCTTGTTCATCTTTTCGTAAAGTCTCAATATCTTGAATTAATAAGCCTAAAGCAGTTTCCGAAATAATCGGCTTAACCTTTTTGTTAGAAGAAGATAAGCTTGGTAAATTCGGAATTTTCAACTCAATATTCGAAGGGTTTTTCAAGACTTGAGTTAAACTTCTTTTTTGTTTGTAATATGACGAAAGCATGTACGTTTTCTTTCTCAAAAACTCAGAATAATCTTCTATAGACACATGCTCGTCTTGTTGTTTCTGTAAAATTGGTTTTCCAATACGAATCTGAATTGGACGTGTTCTTTTCTTCATCATTTCAGCTGGCAACATTGCCGTTTGAAAATCTGGATGAATCTTCGCCACACGATAAAAAATATTACTATTTCGTGCTCTGAAAAACATTGGAACAACAGGAACTTTCGCTTTTTTGATCAACTTCATCGCTGATTCTTGCCATTCTCTGTCGATAATCTTGCTATCTTCATCACGATAAGAAACTTCGCCCGCAGGAAAAATTCCTAAACAACCTCCAGCTCTTAACAATTTTAACGCATCGCGCATTCCTGAAAGGCTACTGTAAGCATCTTTACGAGTTTCGAAAGGATTAACTGGGATAATCATCGGTTCTAATGGTTTAATTTTTTGCAATAAAAAATTACCCATCACCTTGAAATCAGGACGAATTTTTGACATAAAATGCATCAAAATAATTCCGTCCAACGCACCAAGCGGATGATTAGAAATAATAATAAAAGGTCCTTCTTTTGGAATACGTTTCAAATCTTCTTCATGGATTTCGTAATCCATTCCTAAATCATCAATCAAATAATCCAAAAAAGGTTCGCATTGCAAATGCTTTCCACGATTGTACAAATCGTTTAACTGATCTATACTGAAAATTTTTTTCAATGCCCAAGCCACAGGTTTTCCTAAAACACCAATTTTAGAAAGACCCGAAGCTGAATAGATATCTTGTGTCGTGATTAAACTCATTTAAGCTTTAACAACTATTTGTAATGTTTCGCGCACTGTTTGTCGCAATAATTCTTTTTCTTTTGAAACAACTTTGTCAGAATCTGCATCGAAATGGCGAATTGTGTACAATAAAACATTGTTTTCTTCCTGCACTTTATACTCTTCGTTCATATCTGCAACAAACTTTTCTAAGTTGTCATATTTATCCTCCAAACATAAAGATAATGAAATTGCTGAATTTTGCATCAAATTTACTTTGATTTGATAATCATATAGTTTATTGAAAATTCCGCTCAATTTATCTTCTGTAATAAAAGAGAAATCTTTACTTGATAAACGAATCAAATGTTGCTCTCTTTTTAGGATAAAACAAGGTACTTTTGGATCTAATGGTTGACCTTTCGCTACCTCTGTTCCTGCTTCTGTAGGATTAATAAATGATTTTACGAAGAAAGGAATTTCTTTTTGTTGAAGCGGCTGTAACGTTTTCGGGTGAATAACAGATGCACCATAATACGCCAATTCTATCGCTTCTTCATAAGAAATATGATTTAACAACTCTGCATTCTCGAAATAACGAGGATCAGCATTCAAAACTCCTGGAACATCTTTCCAAATCGTCATGCTATCCGCATTTAAACAATATGCAAAAATTGCCGCAGAATAATCTGAACCTTCACGTCCTAAAGTTGTAGTGAAAAAGTTAGGATCAGAACCTAAGAAACCTTGTGTAATAAATAAACCTGTGTTTGGTAAACGTTTAATACTTTCTTCTGTTAATGTCCAATTTACTTTTCCTTCACGATATGTATTATCTGTTTTGATATAATCGCGAACATCTAACCATTCGTTATTAATTTGTATCGAATTAAGATACATACTAATGATTTTTGTCGAAATTAACTCTCCACAACAAACCACTTGATCGTATACATAGCTATAATTTGGTGATTTGTTACGTCTTAAAAACGAGACGATATCATCAAAAAATTGTGAAATTTCGTTAGAAACCTCAGCTGGATTATCAAATAATTCTGTCGCTAAAGCAATGTGCTGTTCTTTTACTTCGTTAATTGTTTTTTCGAAATCTTGTTTTTCAAAATAGCGTTTGACTACCTCTTCCAATGCATTTGTTGTCTTGCCCATAGCAGAAACAATGATACATGTATTTTCGTAACCAACAGATTGCAATAAACTCGCAACATTTCTAACGCCGGCTGCATCTTTCACCGAAGCACCACCGAATTTGAAAACTTTCATTTCTATAAAAACTTTTTTTTGTAAATATTTAACTTGCAAATATAACCAAACTACACTTTATATGTTGACCGATTTTAATTAAAATAAAAAATAAATTTGAATGATGATTTTCACGTATTTAGATTAATTTCAAACGTTTGAAATGATATAAAATTGAGTTATTATTCCGATATTTGACCAGCAAAACATAATTATGAATACAAATTCTCATCAAACTCTTGGAGAGTTTATCATAGAAAATCAAGCAGATTTTATTTACTCATCCGGAGAATTATCTAGATTACTGAGTTCTATTAAATTAGCTACAAAAGTTGTTAATTATAAAGTAAACAAAGCAGGACTTGTAAATATCTTAGGCGAATTCGGAAATGAAAATGTCCAAGGAGAAAAACAACAAAAATTAGATGTTTTCGCAAACGATACGTTTATCGAAACGTTGTCGCAACGCGAAGTTGTTTGTGGTATTGCTTCGGAAGAAAACGAAGATTTTATCGCGATTCAACCTTCAAAAAATTCAAAAAACAGTAAATATGTTGTGTTGATTGATCCACTTGATGGCTCATCAAACATCGACGTAAATGTTTCTGTTGGAACAATTTTCTCTATCTACCACCGTGTTTCTGAACCTGGAACACCTGTTACAAAAGAAGATTTTTTACAACCAGGTAACAAGCAAGTTGCTGCGGGATATGTGATTTACGGAACATCGACAATGTTGGTTTACACAACAGGAAATGGTGTAAATGGATTTACATTAAACCCAGGAATCGGAACGTTCTATTTATCTCATCCAAATATGTGTATTCCAGAAGATGGACACATTTATTCAGTTAACGAAGGTAATTATGTAAAATTCCCTCAAGGGGTTAAAAATTACATCAAATACTGTCAGGCAGATGAAGAAGATCGTCCTTATACTTCTCGTTACATTGGTTCTTTATGCTCAGATTTTCACCGTAACATGCTGAAAGGAGGAATTTATATTTATCCTTCTGGAACAAATAATCCGAACGGAAAATTACGTTTATTGTACGAATGCAACCCGATGGCTTTTATCGCGGAACAAGCAGGAGGAAAAGCTTCTGACGGTTTCCAACGCATTATGGATATTGAACCTACAGAATTACACCAACGTATTCCTTTCTTTTGCGGATCGAAAAATATGGTCGAAAAAGCAGAAGAATTTATGCGAAATGAAGAATTGAAATAATCATTTCAAAAAACATAAATAATAAAAAATCCGCTCGATGAGCGGATTTTTTATTATCTAAACATCCAATTAAGGAATTGCAATACCTGGATAATTCCCTGGGTAAACATGTCTTAAAGTTGAATGATATTTTTTATTGATTGCATCAGCAAACATATTTGCGACAATTGCATATCCAGTTCCTGTTAAGTGAACTCCATCTAATGAGAACGCTCCACCAGAAACGAAAGTTGTTGTATATGTTTGTCCGTAATATTTAATCCCTGATTGAGAACTTAATTTTTTCATTTCAGAATATGTATCAACTAAAGCTAAATTATAAGCAGTTGCTAATTCAGCAATTGCTGCATTGTATTTAACTACAGCTGCTTCTGCTTTCGCAGTTTCTTTTGCTGTTAATACATAATTATCTGTCATTGGATAACTAACACCTACTACTGCTAATTTACCAGCTTCTTCTTGAGTTAACCCTAACTTCATTAATTCTGCAACTCTATTTGTGTCAACTTTTCCAATTACAGATGAAGAAGTCAAAACCAATAAATCTTTTGCTGTTGCTTGACGAGCTTGTCCATAAGTAATTCCAAACAAAGTTGCAGTACCAGTATCATATCCTGCTTTAATTAATGCAGCAGTAATCGTTGTTGATAAATCCGCTAAATCTTTATCTTTAATTACTACAGCACTTGCAGCAGTCTTAGAAAAAGAAATTTTTCTTTCTGAAGCACCAACTGCATCAAATACTTGATTTAATCCTGCATAAGTTGCATTCAATTCATCAATCATTGGTGCAAAACTTGGATTTGCTGGTGATAAAGGTGCGTATGGAACCGTTGTAAAATATGGAATAGATGTTACAGAAGGAATATTTGCAATAACTCCTTTTGCTCCTACCGATGTTAATGCTTTTAATCCATCATTAATTGTAGATTTTACCACATTTACATTAGAAATATCATTACTTCCATAAGTTCTTGGATCAACATTATTTGTTTCATTATGATCTACTCCAACTCCTCCAGATGTTGCATAACCTAATACATCATTGTTCCCAATCCAATAAGAGAAAAATGTTGGCTTTTGAGCAACTGCATCTGCAACTACAGAAGTTGTCGCACCACTTGCAAAACGTACAAAATAAGGATTCGCTGTTGCTGGATCAGTTTTTAAGCCTGCTGGATTTCCATAACCTGGCGCAACTAAATGATAAGACTTAGCACCTGGAACTCCCATATTTTGGAATTTTCCTTTATCCGCTAAAAAATCCAATGCCGCTCCGGGAGCACTTGGCACAGGAGTTAAAGCTCCATTTACTATTTGTAAACTTAATTTTCCCGGAAAGCCAGGTAAATCTGTAAATCCACCTGTATCATTTGGCATATAAGGAGTTGTAAATTCTCCTCCACCTGCAGCTTTCATTAATCCGGCTAACATATTCGGATAAGAATTTTCTTGACCAGAACGGTACAATGCATTGTCTCTATAACCAGAAGTTAACGAGTTTCCTAACGCAATATATTTTTGAAAGTCAGCTTCACCTGCTGTTACTTTAATGTCTTCAACCGGATTGTCAAAATCCTGATCACAGCTAAACATCGTAGCAGCTAAAGCAACTAATACTATTTTATTTAAATGTTTCATGTTGTAGTGTTATTTAAGGTTATACGTTAGTCCTAAACCAAAGTTAATTGCACGCATCTTCACATCTCCTGAGAAGTTTTGCTCGATGTTGTCAATATGTCTCTCATCTCCCTGTACATAAGAACCAAACAGATCTAAATAAAATCCATTGTTAAATTTAAATCCTAAACCTGCAGAAACAGAGTTTAAATTAGAACTTGGTGTTTCTGAAGACCAGTATGCTGCCGGAACAGGTGATTTATCGTGGTAATACCCAACACGTCCTACAATCATATCATTGAATGTATATTCAGCTCCAAAACGGAATAATGTATTGTCTTTCCAGTTTTTCGTAGAAGATGATGTGTAGAAAGTATTAGAAGCATCATTATATAAATTGATATCTAAACTTTTGTAACGTGTCCAGTTTTGCCAAACTACATCTCCAAAAAGTTCTAATTGTGGTAAAACTTTGTACGACATTCCAAATGTAAACTCAGATGGTAACGGTAAAGTTGTATTCCATTTATCTGTATTGAAAGGTACATTAGATGCAATTCCAGAAGGAACATTCGACCATGTAACATCACCTTTGTTTGCAGAAATATCTACATTAGAACGATATGCAATTCCAACTCCAAATTTATCTGTTGGCTTGAACATTGCTCCAACATTAAATCCTAAACCATGAGCATCTTTATCCTCTAATTTAAGTTTAATATCATTTCCAGCAACTGTTTGCACTTTCTCTAATTTAGCTGTTCCGTGTGTATAAATGAAACCTACCCCCAAACTAAACCAATCAGAAAAACGATATGCAACCGTTGGCTGAATATTGAATGCTTTCAAGTCAATATGCGTGATATTCGCTTTATTCTGCCAATCTTCCGGCCAGGTAACCGAACTTCCAAACGGTGTCGTTACGCTTATCCCTACCGCTAAGTCATCAACAGGTTTGTAACTCACCGCTAAATACATTGGTGTTCCCAATTTACTATCCGTTTCAGCTTTTTGCAAAGTTGTCGGGTCTTGCCATTTTACGTCAGTTTTCACACCAAAACCTCCGACAGCAATACTCAATTTACTGTCTACGAAAGCTAATCCGGCAGGGTTATAAAACGCCACACTCGCATCACGAGTCTGCGTCGCAGAAGTTCCTCCCAAAGCAGCTTGGCGAACTCCCTGTAAAGCAACACGGTAACCTCCTGCAAATGCAGATGTAGATAAGCCGATAAATGCTAATGTTAAGAAAATTTTCTTCATATTTTTTGTTCGTTTTTAATAATACCTTCTAACAAAAATAACATAATTTTATAATAATGTTATGTTAACATAATAAATTTTAAAAAAATCTTTATTCTTAAGGCTTTCAGCCATAATAATACTTGTGTAAAATATACACTATTGATAAATTTCTTTAATTTTTTCAGATATAATGTATCCTTCAGACCAACATGCCTGAAAATTAAATCCTCCTGTAATAGCATCAATATTTAACACTTCTCCTGCTAAAAATAAATGCGGTAGCTTTTTCGCTTGCATCGAATGAAAATCAATTTCTTTTAAATCTACCCCTCCAGCTGTTACAAATTCATCCTTGAATGTACTTTTTCCATTTATCTGATACATTCCTTGTGTCAATTCAATCGCAATTGCTTCCACTTGTTTCTTTGATAAATCTGCATACACTTTGTTTTCATCTACACGGCAATAATTTAGAATACTGAACCAAAAACGTTTCGGAAAATCGAACGGGTTATTCTTATGAACATTCTTTTTTGCATCAGCCTGTTTCTTATCATTTAAGAAAGAAATCACTTCATCTTTGGATTGATTCACAAAGTTAATTTCAGCTTCGAATTTATAATTGCTTTCATTCAATTTTAAAGCACCCCAAGCCGATAATCTCAAAATCGCTGGTCCACTAAATCCCCAATGCGTAATTAGTAACGGACCTTCTTCTTCTAATTTTTGTTGATTGATTTTGACTTCAGCATTATCGAAAGAAATTCCCATCAATCCTTCAATTCGAGGATCTTTGCAATTAAACGTGAATAAAGAAGGAACTGGTTGAACGATTTTCAAACCTATATTTTTCAAACTTTTCCAAAATTTAGGCGTACTTCCTGTTGTCACAATCACCGTTTCGAAAAAATGTTTTCCTGATTTTGTTATCAATTCATAACCACCATCAACTTTATTAATTTCTTGCACACCGTCTGAGAAATTAAGCTGAACTTTATTTTTATCAACCGCTTTTGTCAAAGCCTCTATAATCGAAAGTGAAGAATCGCTAACTGGAAAAATACGGTTATCGTCTTCTATTTTCAATTCTACTCCGCGCTCATCAAACCAAGCCATTGTATCACCCGGTTGAAACGTGTAAAAAACACTTAATAATTCCTTTCTTCCACGCGGATAAAACTCGACCAAATCAAGCGGATCAAAACATGCATGCGTAACATTACATCTTCCTCCGCCCGAAATGCGTACTTTTTGAAGCGGTAAATTTGCTTGTTCAAACAATATAGTTTGTTGTCCTACAGTTTTTCCAAGGTTTGCAGCAACAAAATATCCTGCGGCACCACCTCCTACTATGGCTATTCTTTTCACGAGACAAAGGTAAAGTTTTATTTTTAACAGAATTTTTGATAAAAAAAGGAAATGTTTTCACATCTCCTTCTAAACTTTTTGTTCATGAAAAACGAACAAAGGTGTAATATTTTTATTTGCAATTTTCTTTGTAAATCCTGGTGAAAAAATTTTATCAAAAAACCCTTTATTGCGACTCACAACCGTCAACAAATCGATTTGTTTTTCCTTGATAAAATCCAACACCGCATTTACAGGATCTGCATCATGATAAACTTCGAATACAATTGGATCTCCAGCAAACTGATCTTGCCAATCTTTCATCGCTTGTTGATTAAATTTTCCGTCTTTCGAAACGTGCATACAATGAATTTTTGCATGATGACGATTTGCAATCTCAATCAAATACTTCAACGCATCTTTATCTTTTTGATCAAAAACAGTCGTAAAACCAATATTTTTAAATCCTTTGAAAGACATTCCGTGCGGAACACTAAGAATCGGAACTTTCATCGATGTAATCGCATTTATCGTATTCGAACCGAAAAGCATTTTCTCAATTCCTGAATTTCCATCCGTTCCCATCACTACAAAATCAACGCTTTCTTCACCAATAATTTCGCGTAGAATGTATAAGAAATTTCCTTCTTCTAAAATAAATTTGATTGGAATTTCATTCAAACCATTATCATCAGCAATTTGTCTTAGTTGCGGAATATTATCTTTAAAGTTATCGAAACTTCCTAATTCTACCGTTTCATATACATTCTGAATCAATCCAGCACTCAAACTTCCAGTAATCATTGGCAATTCGTAAACATGCAACACATAAACTTGTGCATCGATACTTTTTGCAAGATTTAGTGCATATAAGAAGGCGTTATTGGCAGTTTCTGAGAAATCTGTTGGGAACAATATTTTTTTCATCTTTTCGTGTTTTGTACTCAAAAGTTACGAATAATTTCATTTCAACACGAAAAAAGCTCAATCTATTTCTACAGATTGAGCTTTGTATATTCAGTATAAATTATCTTATTCGTGGAAAACAAACAAAGGCACGTTGTGTTGCGTCAAAATTTTCTTTGTAAAACTTGGTGAAAATAATTTCTCGAAGAAGCCTTTGTTACGGCTGACTACTGTCAACAAATCAATTTTTTCTTCTTTGATAAATTCCAAAACTGCATCAACAGATTCATCCGCAGTATAGATAGAAAAATCTACAGGTTCATCTTTATAATATTCTTTCCAATGATTTAGCGTCGGAATATCATAATTTCCATCTTTCGAAACGTGTAAGCAATGCACTTTTGCTTTATAGCGATAAGCAATTTCGGTTAAATAATCTAAGGCTTTGCGGTCTTTATCTTGGAAAATTGTCGTAAATCCAATATTATTTATTCCTTTGAATTCGTAACCATTTGGCACGCTCAATACCGGAATTTTAAGATGTTTTATTGCATTCATCGTATTCGAACCAAAAAGGACTTTATCAAATCCTGTATTTCCAGTCGTTCCCATTACTACAAAATCCACTTTTTCATCTTCGATAAATGTTGGCAATACAAACGAAAGCATTCCTTCTTTTACGAAAAATTTCAAATCAACATTTGCAAAACCATTGTCCTCAGCCATTTTTCTCAAGAACGGAATATGATCTTTTAAATTCTCGAAATTATTTAATTCAATTGTATTATAAACATCTTGCAAAATACCAGCATCGATTCCTCCACTTACCATTGGATACTGAAAAGCATGCAAAACATATAATTCTGCATTTTGATTTTCGGCTAAATTTAACGCATACAAAAACGCATTATTTGCTGTTTCTGAAAAATCTGTTGGAAATAATATTTTTTTCATAATCTGTCTGTTTAATAGCTTTTTAAAGATACAAATTATTAAATATCTATATTTTAATTTGATGTTAAATCTTATTGTTTTTTATTATTTACGATGATTAAAAATATTATCATTTTCGTATAAATAGTAATCCGTAACTTTGTACCTTAAATAATTTTTCAATTCATGAATAATAAATATTTTCAAAAAACCATTATTCGATGGTCAGATTTGGATGCTAATCGCCATTTAGCGAACGCTTCGTATATGAATTTTACAAGTTTTGCACGTATTGCTTTTTTGAGAGATTATGGCATTTCGATGAAAAATTTGGAGGAATATGGAATTGGACCAGCTATTTTGCACGAACAATTTTCTTTTTTTAAGGAAGCTATGGAAGGTGAAGAAATTTATATTTCGGTAGAAATTGGTGGAATGTCGGAAGATGGAATGATTTATCAATTTATTCATAATTTATATAACCAAGATGGTGTACATCTTTGCCATTCTGAATTGACAGGTGTTTGGTTTTCGATGTCGAAAAGAAAAATGCAAGCACCACCAACAGAAATGTTAGAAAATATTAAAAAATCATTTGAAGGACAAACCGTCAAAACAATGTCGAAACAGGACATTATCAATTTACCTTTTCGTTCAGAAAATATAGATCCTTCAATCTTTACTCAAAAATAAAATCATGTTAGAAGATAAAAACGTTTCAAAAACAAGTTTAGCCGAAATTGGAGAATTTGGTTTAATTAACCAAATCAAAGAAGGTTTTCCAATCAAATTAGAAAGTTCTATCAAAGGAATTGGTGACGATGCGGCTGTTCTTGATTATAAAAAAGAGAAAATTGTGGTTTCTACTGATATGTTAGTAGAAGGCGTAAATTTTAGCTGGTCGTATATGCCTTTACGTCACTTGGGGTACAAAGCGGTTGTGACGGCAATTAGTGATATTT
Organism: Empedobacter sp. GD03861; assembly: GCF_029840885.1. Classification (NCBI taxonomy): domain Bacteria; kingdom Pseudomonadati; phylum Bacteroidota; class Flavobacteriia; order Flavobacteriales; family Weeksellaceae; genus Empedobacter; species Empedobacter sp. GD03861. The sequence goes on along the minus strand of NZ_JAOCDJ010000003.1, from coordinate 164,107 downwards.
TGGCGATGAATGCTATTCCAAAACAATTGTTGATTTCGATGGCAATTTCGAATCGTTTTACGATAGAAGCTGTGGACGAAATTTACAACGGAATGAAATACGCTTGCGATAAATACAATATCGATATTGTGGGAGGCGATACAACTTCTTCTGTTAGCGGACTTGTTTTGAGTATGACTGCAATTGGCTCGGCTCCAGAAAAAGATTTGACTTATAGAAATGGTGCGAAGGAAAATGATTTGGTTGTTCTTTCTGGAGATTTAGGTGCTTCTTTTCTTGGTTTGCAAGTTTTGGAACGCGAAGCGCAAGTTTCAAAAGTGAATCCTAATAATCAACCAGATTTCGAAAATTATTCATATTTAATTGAACGTCAATTAAAACCTGAAGCGCGTTTGGATATTATCAATCTTTTGAAAGAGTTGAAAGTTAAACCAACTTCTATGATTGATATTTCGGACGGATTATCTTCTGAAATTATTCATATCTCAAAAGAAAGTGGTGTTGGAATTAATATATACGAAGAAAAAATCCCGTTAGATTCTGTTGTTATTCGCACAGCCGAAGAATTCAAAATCAATCCAATCACATGTGCTTTAAGCGGTGGAGAAGATTACGAATTATTGTTTACAATTGATCAAAAAGATTTTGAAAAAATCAAAGGAAATCCACATTTAACGGTAATTGGTCATGTAACTGGTAAAAACGAAGAAAACTATTTGATTACTCGTGGAAGTGAGCAAATGGTTCCATTAACTGCACAAGGTTGGGGAGTTGAAACGGAAGACGAAGAGTAGTTTTAGACTGAATTTATTTCAGTTTCTCATCAAATATAAAATCAAAAAAGCATTCAAGGAATTGAGTGCTTTTTTGGTTGAAATAAGTTGTATTTTAGTTCTATTAATTAACTAGTTATGAAATACTTTTTACTTTCATTTATTCTATTTTTTTGTTCATGTTCATCAACATTCAATTCTGTTTATAAAGACAAACAACTTCAAAAAACGATAGATGTATTTATTGAATTAGGCGAAAAAGATTCTAAAAACAACAAAATGGATAAATTTTTATTAATGAAGCTTTCTAAAACAGATCCAGAAAAAGAAATATATTTTTCAAATTTTGGTATAGAAGTTATGTTTTATGAGAAAAAACTTCCTTTTATTATTCCTCCCCATGAGTATTCTCAATTTGAGTATAAAGGTTATTCTATTATAATTATTGACTCTAATCACATTAATTTTAAAAAATATTCATTTTTAAAACCTGTTAAATCAGAAGAATTAAAGACTTTAGATTCTGAGAATATGTTTTCATATAATCCAACAACTTTTGCAATATTTTTTGATAAAAAAGGAGTTATACAGTTTATTGATCCAATGTACAGAAGAAAATCTCTTCGAGAAATGTTACTTAAACAAAATATAAAAATTAATCTTAAATCAAAAGATGTATATAACGAAAACGCTATAGGGATTGATTAGTTTTTAAGAACAAAAAAAGCTCGAACCAATAAGTTCGAGCTTTTATATTGTTAGCATTTTCGCTGTCGAATTATCAATTAAGATAATGGTTCAACTGAAACGTAAGATCTATCGTTACGTTTTTTAGTGAAAACTACTTTTCCGTCAATTAAAGCGAATAATGTGTGATCTTTACCGATTCCTACATTATCACCAGGATGATGTTGAGTACCTCTTTGACGAACAATAATGTTACCAGCGATTGCTGCTTGTCCACCAAAAATTTTAACACCTAAACGTTTCGAATGTGATTCACGACCATTTTTCGAACTTCCGACCCCTTTCTTATGTGCCATTTCGTTTTGTTTTTAAGAGTTAATAATTAATCTCAGCTCAATCTTAACCGATTGAAGCTACTTCAATTTTAGTGAATTGTTGACGATGACCGTTAGACTTTTGGTAACCTTTTCTTCTTTTCTTTTTGAAAACGATTACTTTGTCTCCTTTCACGTGTTCAACGATTTTAGCTACTACGGTAACTCCTTCTATAACTGGGGCGCCGACAGTGATTGCTCCGTTATCTGTTAATAAAACACGGTCGAATTTTACTTCGTCACCTGCTTCACCAGCTAAACGGTTTACAAACAATTGTTGGTCTTTTTCAACTTTGTATTGAAGCCCTGCTATCTCTACAATTGCGTACATAAATTAATGTTTATAAATGAAAATTGAGTGCAAAGATAATCAAAATTTTGAATTTAGATACTTGAATTCATTGAAATTTAATTAGAAAGATAAAAAAACTATGACATATCTTCTATTTGGATTAATTAAAAATAAGTATCTTTGCCTTTGAGATAATTCATAGATAGATTGGTAGAAATGATTGAAAATTATTCTTTAAAAGATTTAAAAATTGGCGAACAAGCAGTTGTAACAGGGTTTAGTACCGAAGATATTCCTGCAAAGTTTTATGAAATGGGCTTTATTCCTGGAACAAGTTTATTGGTAAAAAATAAGGCTCCGTTTGGTGGTCCTATTTGCATCAGTATCATCTCTAACAAGTCTGTTTTAGCTTTAAGAAGAAACGAAGCCGATAAAATTTTGATAACAAAAAAATAATGAATCATTATAAAATTGCCTTAATTGGTAACCCAAATGTTGGTAAAACTTCGTTATTTAATAAATTAACAAATCTTCGTCAAAAAGTTGGGAATTATCCTGGTGTGACGGTAGAAAAGCGCGAAGGTAAAATAGAACGAAATGGAAATAAATTCCAAATTACAGATTTTCCCGGAACGTATACAATTTATCCAAGTTCTTTGGATGAAGAAATTGTATTCAAAACTTTAGGAGACAAAACCAATAGTCATTACCCAAATTTAGCAGTTGTTATTGGTGAGCCATCTAATCTAAAACGATCGATTTTGTTGTATCAACAAGTTCGAGATTTAGACGTTCCTGCAATTTTTGTCATCAATATGAAAGATGAAATCAAAAGCAAGGGACTTAATATTGATTTGAAAAAGTTAGAAGATTTTCTTCAAACAAAAATATACTTAACAAACGCGCGTACAAGCGAAGGAATTGATGAATTAGTAGAAGCTTTTACAAAAGACGCAACTCCATATAATCGTCATTACGAAATTCCGAAAGAGTATCTTTCTATTGTAGAAAAAATCAAGAATGAATTTAATCTTAAATCTGATTATTTAGCTTGGCAATATCTTTCACAGAAAGAAGTTCCGTTCGAATCGAAAGAAAATCTAAGTAAATTAGATACAATTAAAAAAGAAAATTCTATTGTTTCGAAACGATTACAAGTCAAAGAAGCCTTAGATCGAAATAAAATTTTAGAGGAAAAATTAAACGATATTATTTCGTATAATTTTGACGGAAATGAAACCTTAACCGATAAAATTGATAAAACATTGATTCATCCAGTTTTTGGATACATCATCTTTTTAGGAATTTTATTATTAATCTTTCAAGCTGTTTATGCGTGGTCTGCACCATTAATGACAATGGTCGAAGATTTATTTGGTTGGATTGACGAAAAAGCAATTAGTTTAATACCTGAAGGACCTATCAACGAAATCATTGGAGGTGCAATAATCCCAGGTATAGAAGGGATTGCCGTTTTCGTTCCGCAAATTGCCATTTTGTTTTTATTCATTTCAATAATGGAAGAAACGGGCTACATGAGCCGCGTGGTTTATTTAATGGACAGATGGTTAAAACCATTTGGATTAAGCGGAAAAAGTGTTGTTCCATTAATTTCTGGAGTTGCCTGTGCCGTTCCTGCAATCATGTCTGCACGTAATATCGAAAATGACAAAGAGCGTCTATTAACGATACTTGTAACGCCTTTTATGACGTGTTCGGCTCGTTTACCAATTTACATCGTTTTAATTGCTTTAGTAATTCCCGACGAACATATTTTTGGATTAAGTTACCAAGCTTTGGCGTTATTTGTGATGTACATTTTAGGTGTTTTAGGCGCATTGGGAAGTGCTATTTTATTGAATTTAATCATTAAAGCAAAACATAAAAGTTACCTAATTTTAGAAATGCCAACATACAAACTTCCTGATTGGAAAAATGTTGGAATTAATGTTTGGGAAAAAACGTTAGGATTTTTAGTTGATGCGGGTAAAATCATATTTGCAATTTCGATTATTCTTTGGGTTTTAGGAACTTTCGGACCTGGAGAACAATTCAGAAATGCAGAAGAAATTGTAACTGCTCATCATCCAAAAATGAATGAAGAAGATTTAGCAAATGAAATTGCTTCTTATAAATTAGAACATTCTTATTTGGGTAGATTAGGGTCAGTTATAGAGCCAGTTGTAGAGCCATTAGGATACGATTGGAAGATGGGAATTGGTTTGATTTCGTCATTCGCTGCGCGTGAAGTTTTTGTCGGAACAATGTCAACGGTTTACAGTTTAGGAGAAGTTGATGTAGAGGACAATGGTCAAAAAGATCGTTTACTTCATCGTATGAAAAATGAGATTAACCAAAACACAGGAGAACCAGCATATAACCTTGCTACAGGAGTTTCGTTGTTGTTATTTTATGCATTCGCAATGCAATGTATGAGTACAATTGCGATCGTAAAACGCGAAACAAATTCTTGGAAATGGACATTGATTCAGACAGGGTTTATGACAGGTTTGGCATATGTAGTTGCATTTATTGCATATCATTTTTTAAAATAATAGTATGGACAATATTTGGATACAATATATTTTTATCGCTTTCCTTTTCGGATTTGCAGTTTGGTATGTTGTAAAATTAATTAGAAACTCATTTAGCTCAAAAGGAGGCGGATGCTCAAAAGGCTGTGGTTGTTCTCCAAGCAAAGATGAATTTCAAAAAAAGGCTAACTCTTAAAAGTTAGCCTTTTTTATTTCAAAATTTCGGAGTATTTTTACAAATAGTATAATCATTGAAAATCAATTATTTTAATGATTATCAATTGGTTTTATTTTATTAATTCGGAATATAAATTTTACAAAAAATGGAAACTTGGTTAATCATTTTATTATTAATTTCAGCGATAATTATCTTAGGATTAATTATTTACTTTGTTTCCAAAAAAACTAAACAATCAACTGAGATTTCTGTCGAAGAAATAAGTTCTGTAAAAGAGATTAAAGAAATTCCTTCTGAACCAATCAAAGAAGAGGTTACAAATAAAATCATTTCTCCAACTCCACCAACAGAGGTTATGATTGAAGAAAAACCAACGAATAACCTTAGCATTTCATCTAAAACCGAGAATGACTTACTTCGAAAATTAGAGTTATTTGAGAAGAATAAAGGCTTTACTAAGAAAGATATTAACCTTGCTTCATTATCAAAACAATTTGAAACGAATACAAAATATCTTTCTGAAATCATTAAAACTCATCGTCAAAAGCAATTTAATTCTTATTTGAATGAATTGAGAGTAAATTATATCGTCAATCGACTTCAAAATGAGCCGAAATACATTAACACGAAAGTAAGCTATTTAGCAAGTGATTGCGGATTTGCTTCTCATAGTACTTTTACAACAACTTTTACTCAAATCATGAATGAATCTCCTTCTGCTTTTATAAAAAGAATTAAAGAGGAACAAAAAAATTCATAATTACGAATTAATGAAGTTTATATAATTGAATTTAAAATATATAAACAATTATATTTGTTTTATTTTTTATACCAATCAATGCAAGAGCTATATAAAATACATTCACAAATTTCGATTGTATTTTTTTATTCTTAATTAAGACTTTATCTTTAATCTAAGATTGTGTCTTATGCGAAAAATTGACCCCGAAATACTTGCTCAAAAAATAAAAGAAGGCGATCGTTTTGCCTTATCAAGAGCTATTACACTAGCCGAAAGCAATCGTTTAGACGATTTGAAATTAGCGCAACATATCATTAGTTTATTACCTGTTTCCAAAACTTCAAAAAGAATTGCCATTACAGGAATTCCCGGTGTTGGTAAAAGTACTTTTATCGAATCTTTGGGGAAATATATTCTAAGTAAAGGTGAAAAAGTAGCGATTTTAGCAATTGATCCAAGTAGTTCCCTTTCAAAAGGAAGTATTTTAGGCGACAAAACACGCATGGAGGACTTATCGCGAGAAGAGAATGCTTATATACGTCCAAGCGCTTCTAACGGTTCTTTAGGTGGTGTTACCTCACGTACATATGAAGCAATTTTATTATGCGAAGCAGCAGGGTTTGAAAATATTTTGATTGAAACTGTCGGTGTTGGACAATCTGAAACCTTAGTAAATGAAATTTCAGATCTCTTCTTATTTCTTCAACTTCCGGGTTCTGGAGATGATTTACAAGGAATAAAACGAGGAATTATGGAAATGGCTGATTTAATTTTTGTCAATAAATCAGATTCGTTTCAAGAAAAATTAGTGAAAGATGCAAAATTGGATATTGTTCGTTCATTGCAATTTTTACCAACCAAATCTTCTCAATGGAAAAGAAAATCAATTATCGGTTCTGGATTAATCGGAAAAGGAATTCCTGAACTTTGGGAATTGGTCAATGATTATTTCAATTTTATTAATGAAAATAATTATTACGCATCAAACCGAGAAAAACAACAGCTTAATCAAGCGGAACGCTACACAATTGATTTGATTAATCAACAATTTTTAAAATTACTTAAGGAACACCCACTAGAATTAAGCAAAAATTTATCTGCATTCGAAATGGCAAAAGATTGGTTGAATAACCACACTGAAATTGATGAATTTCTTAATAAGTAAGTTTACGATTATTGAATCAAAATAACAAAAAAACGGCTCAAAATTGAGCCGTTTTTTTGTTAATCATCTTTATCAACTCCTGTTTTTTTGTTGATATTTTCTTGTATTTTTTGATAATATTCTTTCTCAATTTTATCAAATTCTGGTGTCGAAATTACTTTTCCTTTCGTTGGTTTTTGTAGTTTCAGCTTATCGTCAATCGAAATTGATTCTAACTTATAAGTTGTATACTGATTTTCATCTTTCAAAGAAGTTTTCTTCAGTTCTAATAATAATCCTGGCAAACCATTGTATTCATCTGGTCCACATTTTGATTTTATCGAAGGAACATACCACGCTTCTATGTTGAAATTAGCGTCAACAGCTACTGCTTTTCGTACATCATAACCTTTTATTTTTTTGGATTCTCGCGTAATACTCCATTTATAAGTTGCAATGGAATCAGAGATATTATACAATTTGGAATCCATTTCTCTCATGATTATTTTTGAATTCGTATCGAAATCATAAAAGCTTTCCAAATCTTTAAAACCACCTAAAACTTTCATCGAATATTTTGGTCCTTGCGAATTATCAATTCGTTCTATTTCTTGTGAAAGACATTGATTTGCATCGACAGAAAGAGCAATATATTTTGGTTTCGAAAACATTTCCTCTCTTAATCTTTTCGATTCTGGATTCGGATCATTCAAATTAATAAAATTCCGTCTTTCATATTCTACTTTAAATTTTTCTTGACCAAAAACTGAAACTGAAAACAACAACAATAAGATATACTTCATTTTAATGCAATTAGAAATTTAAAGATAACAAAAAAAGCTTCACCATTTCTGATAAAGCTTTTTGATTAAATATCCCTCTTGTTTTTAGAAAACTCTTACCAACAATTCTTGTTCTATTTTATCGTGACAATTTTCTAATGCATTTTTCTCTGCTTTTCCTGCTTTCCAATGCGATGTACAATAAAATTCGTCTTTTTTCCATTCTAAATCATCTTTAAAAAATGATTTTATTTCCTTTACAGATTTAGATTCCCCCGCAACATAAGCAAATCGTTTTCCGTCTTTGCGTTTCGGAAATTTCTGATTTTTTGTCAAACTATATAAAGCTATTCCGCTTCCTACATTTTGATTCACAATCCATTTAAATTCTAAATTTGCTTTCGTTTCAATTTGGTGAATATCATCTTCTGTTGGGACTTCCACACAAACAATTCCGTTTGTTTTAGCAGGAAGCGACTCTATAATTGCTGAAATTACAGGCAAGCCTGTTAAATCTGCAGCCAAGAAAATGAAATCTGTTTTTGGAGCCAAATCTTTTTTTTTCGACTTCATCGAAACTCCAATCATATCTCCAACTTTCGCCTCATTTGCCCAACGCGATCCTGGACCATTCAATCCATGATTTGCAATATCAATCACAATCACATTGTTTTTTGCATCAATATCGCGCAACGTATAGGTACGAGAAACTGGTTTAAATTTTTCTGATGGCGAAATCCATTTTTGATTCTCTTCATCATACTCAGCATAGTGAATATCACGGATCCCAAGCGGTGGAAAAAGTAATTTACATGTTCCGCCCAACGTTGTATCCTTAAAAAAAGATACATCATCATTTTCCAAATGAACGCGAATAAGATGTGGTGTCACAAATTCTTTCTTTTTTAAGATGAACTTCTCCTTCGCAATTTTCACTTTATCTCCCATCAGATTATTTAGATTTATTCTAATTCTATGCGAATATAAAGTAAATTTAGATTGAATAAGAATAATAAAATGTTAAAGTAAAAAGTTATACTTTTTTTAATACGATTTTAATATGATAACTAAATAATTAACCTTAACTTTTACATATTAAAAATAACCTAAAAAACGAACAGAAAATGGAAAATACTTTATGCGAAATCTCGCTCGGACAAAGAACTCTTCCACTTGAAGGCGGATTTAATTGCAGAGATTTAGGTGGAATAATTAACACAAAAAATGAAGTCATTAGAAAAGGATTGTTAATTCGATCTGATGATTTAGCAAATTTGACAGATGATGATTTGGAGATTTTAAACGATTTTCCAATTCGAACAATTATTGATTTACGCACGACTTACGAACGTTTAAAAAATCAAGATCGCATTCCAAATAGTTGTAATCACGAAGTTCATTTGGATATTTCTTCTGGACATTTCGAAAATTTAGTGAAACAATTCAAAGCTGGAATTTCAAATCCAAAAGAATTTATGTGTAAAATCTACGAGGATTTTGTTTTAGATAAGACGTGTCAAACGCAATACAAAAGCTTTTTTGATATTATTCAACATAAAAATAGAACGCCAATTTTATTTCATTGTACTGCAGGAAAAGATCGAACTGGATTTGCAACAGCAATGATTTTATCTGCTTTGAAAGTCGATTTAGATACAATTATGGATGATTACTTGGCTTCTAATATCTTTTTGGAACAAAAATATGCACACATCTTAAAGATCGATCCGAATTATAAATATCTAATTGATGTTTTACCTGAATATTTGGAAAGCTCTTATGAAGCGATTAATAAGAATTTTGGTTCAGTCGAAAATTATTTAACTGATATTTTAAAGGTTGATTTAGATTTGATGAAAGATTTATACATAAAAAAATAAGCGATCAATTGATCGCTTTATTTTTTATCTAAAATTTCATTCGTTGAATTCGTACCGCATTCAAAATTGCTAATAAAGCAACCCCAACATCAGCAAAAACAGCTTCCCACATATTGGCGATTCCTTCTGCACCAAGGAAAAGCACGATTATTTTAACGCCCATTGCTAAAATGATATTCTGTATCACAATCTTTTTTGTTTCACGACCAATTTTTATCGCCGTTGCTATTTTAGAAGGTTGATCGGTTTGGATTACAACATCTGCAGTTTCTATCGCAGCATCACTACCAAGTCCACCCATCGCAATTCCAACATCAGAAAGAGCTAAAACAGGTGCATCATTGATTCCATCTCCAACAAAAGCCACCACTTGATTTTGATCTTTTTTCAATGCTTCAACTTTCTCTACTTTTCCTTCTGGTAACAATCCACCAAAAGCTTCATCAACGCCAACTTCTTTCGCAACTTTTTGCGTAATGGTATTTTTATCACCACTCAACATAATCGTTTTCGAAACACCCAAAGCCTTCATTTTCTGAATTGCTTGTTGCGCATCTTCCTTGATTTTATCGGCAATCGTAATATATCCAGCATATTTATCATCAACCGCAACCACCACAATGCTTTCTACAATATCATGAATTTCTTGTGGATATTGAATCGAGAAATGATCTAATAATTTAGTATTTCCAGCTAAAACCGTTTTTCCATCAACTTTTCCTTTCAAGCCTTTTCCAGAAATTTCTTCCACCTCTATTGCTTTCAATTCTGATGGATGACTTGCCACAATCGCTTTCGCAATTGGATGTGTAGATTGCTTTTCTAAAGCCGAAACAAGATTTAAAAAATCATTTTCAGGGAGATTCGTTTCAATTTTTTGCACTTCGAAAACACCTTCCGTCATTGTTCCTGTTTTATCCATCACAACCGTGTTTACTTTTGCCATTAAATCTAAAAAGTTAGAACCTTTTACTAAAATTCCGTTACGAGAAGCCGCTCCAATTCCACCAAAATAACCCAACGGAACCGAAATAACCAACGCACAAGGACAAGAAACAACCAAGAAAACTAAACCTCTGTACAACCAATCATGAAAATCATAATTGTCAACAAAAAAGTAAGGAATAATTACCAAAGCTGCAGCCAAAAAGAAAACGATTGGTGTATATATTTTTGCAAATTTTCGGATAAATAATTCAGTTGGTGCTTTGCGAGAAGCCGCATCTTGAACCATTTGTAAGATTTTTGCTATCGAACTATCTTCAAATTTTTTAGTCGTTTGAATTTCGATTACATTTTCAAGATTTAACATTCCTGCCAAAACAGTTTCTCCAGTTTTATAAATTGAAGGCTTACTTTCTCCCGTCAAAGCAGCAGTATTAAAACTTCCTTTATCTGAAATCATAATTCCATCTAACGGAACTTTTTCCCCAACTTTTACCTGAATTGTTTCTCCAATTACCACATCTTGCGGTTTTATTGTTTCGAAATTACCATTGCGTAAAACATGCGCTGTATCTGGGCGAACATCTAACAAGGCTTTGATATTTCCTTTTGCCTTATTAACCGCAGCTTCCTGAAACATTTCGCCAATAGTATAAAACAACATTACCGCTACACCTTCTGGATATTCTCCAATAATGAAAGCACCTAAAGTTGCAATTCCCATCAACGAAAATTCATTGAAAAAATCTAGCTTTTTAGCTAATTTAAAGGCTTCTCCCCAAACAGGAAATGCTACTATAATATAAGAAATGCCAAACCATATCAAACGAATAGTTTGATTATCAACAAACCAAGTTGGTTTTAAAACATATTGAACAAAAATCCCAGCAAAGAAAATAGCTAAACTGGCACCTAATAAAATTTTACTATTATTGTGTTCGTGGTCATGACCTTCGTGATTGTGATCATGAGTATCTTTATGTTCGTCATTTGACGTACTACAACAAGCTTTAGACATAATTCAAAAATTTATATTTCAAAATTATAAAGTTATTGCTGCAATCTGGTTGCAAAGTTTAGGATTTACATTGATCACATACTCCTTTCAGAATAAATGAAGATTGTTCGACTTCGAAATTTTTGGGTAGATTGATTTCTGGCAAATGAATATTTCTCAAACAAAACGTCTGATTACAATTGTTACAATGAAAATGAGCATGCGTAAATTCGGGCGTACATTTGCAACTCGACTCACAAAGCGCATATTTTATAGAACCCGTTCCGTCCTCGATTGAATGAATTAATTTATTTTCTTCAAACGTTTTTAAGGTTCGATAAATTGTTACACGATCTGCCTGATCCATTTCTATTTCTAGATCAGCCAAACTCAACGCAACTTCTGCATTCATCAGTTTATCCAAGACCAACAATCGCATCGCAGTCGGATTGATAGAACGATTTTGTAATGTTTTGTTTAAAATTTCTGTTTGCATTTTCTTCGATTTCGAATATAAAGTTACGAAAAAGTTAACTAAAGTTTAGTTAATAAAGTTTTTCCCTTTTTATTGCATCTAATTCTTTTTGCATTCGTTTCTTCCAATCTTTACCATTACGTTTTTCAAGATAAGGCTTTACAGTTTCTTCATATTTTAGTTCTAATTTATCATGTTTAAAATCTAAAACTCCAATATTTATATAATCTACTCCATATTTATTGTGAATACTGTCAATTTTAGCATAGGTTTCAGAACTAAATTCTGGTAAAGGAAATCCTCCTGAATGAAGAAAAATAATTTTATCATTTTTAATATCTTCTTTTGCTCTTTCTATGTATTCTTTTTCTTCCTTTTTTAATTTAATTATGTCATTTATAAATACTCCAATTATAATCATTAAAAAAACTGAAGTTAAAACTAAATTAACATTAATCAACTTACTGTATTTAAACAAACTAATTAAACTTGAGAAAATAATTATTCCAATAAGAATGTAAATAATTTCATGATATTCGGTTTGATAATAAATATCCCAAAAAGTATAATTTGAAGAACTATGTATCCAACAAAAATTTATTATTGGAAATAAAAGTATTAATCCAATAACGATTAAATTAAAAACAATTAACTTTTTATTCACTATTTCACTGTTATTTCATCTACAAAAATATACGACTTTCCTTGAAAAGGTTCTGCTAAATGACCTTTTGGAAATGCACCATAATTTGTCGCTTTTACCTTGATATAACGTGCTTTTTCTTCTTTGAACTGAACTTTCCATGAATCAGAAAACACGTTATTATCAAATGCATCAACTTGTTTTTCTAACATTCCAACCAATTTAAAATTCTGATTATCTTTCGATGTATAGACTTCTAATTTTGTAGGTAAGACAATCCAAGAACGAGAATCTTGTAAGAAATTCATGACAACCGAAGAAACGGATTTCGCTTTTTTCATGTCAACAATTGCATCAAAATTTTGATCATAATATCCTTGCCAATCCCCTTTTTTCCAATTGCTATCACCAACAATTCCGTCCAATAAACCTTGCGGTCCACCTGCATGATATTGCGGTGTGTAGGTAGAATTCAACTGAATTGTATAATCATTTGGTTTCTTAGTAAATGTTCCAGAAATTGTTTTACTTTTCTTTCCATTCACTTCCACAAAAGAAGAAATTGTAGTTGTTTCTTTGATTGAAATTGGTTTTTTATAGATTTCAGCTTTTTTACCATTCACAGAAACATAAATTTTCGCATTTGGTTCAGAAGATTTTACTTCAACATTCATTTTATTTTGAAATGATCTGTCTTCAGCAATCAAAACTGGAACCGTTACAATTTTTTCACTTTCAGAAATAGGTTTAACCTCTCTATCTTTCAAGAATTCAAATCCTAAAAATTGATTTTCTTTGTAATTATTTTTCGTGATTATACGCTTCGTTCCATCTTCTAGATTAATCGTGATTTCATCAAAATACGGCTCAACAGTCGTCCACATTCCCGAACCTGGCGTAACGCTATAAATTCCCATCGAAGCCAAAACGTACCACGCGCTCATCTGCCCACAATCTTCATTTCCAATCAATCCATCTGGCGAGTTTTTGTAATGTTCATTCAAAATTTTATGAACCAATTCTTTTGTTTTTTTTGGCTTATCAATGTAATTGTACAAAAAAGCCACGTGATGACTCGGCTCATTTCCTTGCGCATATTGCCCGATAAGTCCCGTAACATCCACTTGCTCCCGACCTGTTGTTTCTGATGGTGCATTAAATAATTCATCTAATTTTGCATCAAAACCATCTTTTCCACCATAAAAATCAATCATTCCATTAATATCTTGCGGTGCAAAAAACGTGTATTGACAACCATTCGCCTCTGTGTAATTATTGTTTACTTCACGCGGATCAAAAGGTTTTAGCCAACCTCCATTTTTCTTTGGCTGAATAAATTTTGTCTCATGATTGAATAAATTCTTCCAATATTGAGAACGTTCGATAAAGTAATTATAATCGTCGTGTTTATTTAAAATCAATGCCATTTGCGCAATACACCAATCATCGTACGCATATTCTAATGTTTTAGAAACTGATTCATGTTCATCGTCAATCGAAATAAATCCGTTTTGTTTGTAAGCTTTCAATCCCAAATGATCTAACATTGCCGAATGTTTTGCTGCTTCATAAGCTTTCTCATAATCAAAGCCTTTGAAACCTTTTACCATTGCATCAGCAATCACAGAAACCGAGTGATAACCAATCATACAATAGGTTTCGTTACTTGCTAATTCCCAAACAGGTAAACGTCCACCTTGTTCGTAATGCTTGATAAATGTGTTAATAAAATCAATCGTTCTTCTCTTCTCAATCAACGTATACAAAGGATGCGCCGCACGAAAAGTATCCCAAAGCGAGAAAACCGAATAATAATCGAAGTTATTTGCCAAATGAATTTGATCGTCCATTCCACGATAATTTCCATTCAAATCTTGCGAAATATTTGGTTGCATCATCGTGTGATACATCGCTGTATAAAAAATAGTTAGTTTATTCTTATCTGAAGATTTCACTTCAATCTTCGATAATTCTTTGTCCCAAGCTTTTTCAGCAGCGGCTTTCGTTTTAGAAAAATCAAAAGTTGTTAATTCTTTGCTATTAACATCCGTTCCATTATATCCAGTTGTAGATAAGGTCACTTTTACCATAATCTTCTCACCTTTCTTTACCTTTTTACCAAAAGCCAAGGCAATTTCATTTCCTTTGAATGTTTTAGATGTAATATTTCCGTCTTTTGAAGCAGTTAATTTCATCGGAACATTAAATTCTATTTTGGCAAAAATCTTTTGATTCTTCGCCCACTCTTCCGAATTTCTGTAAACATAAAGTGTTTTAGCGTCTACAATTTTCACTTCTCCATCAACTAATTTATCACGATGATTAAGATCTAAAATGATCTTTGCATCACCTGCTTTATTAAAAGTATACTCATGCAAACCAACGCGAGTTGTCGTTGTTAATCGGACATTGACATTATATTTATCTAACAAAACTTGATAATATCCTGCTGTAGCTTTTTCATTTTTATGCGAAAATTTAGAACCATAATCAGCTTGAATAAATCCTTTCTGATTAAGCGTTGGCATCAACATAATGTCACCATAATCAGAAACTCCAGTTCCATTTAGATGTGTATGTGAAAAACCATAAATAAAATCATCTGAATAATGATAACCACCACAACCATCCCAACTTCCATCAATTCGAGTATCTGGAGAAAGTTGAACCATTCCGAATGGTAAAGTCGCTCCAGGAAATGTATGTCCATGTCCACCTGTTCCAATAAACGGATTAACATATTGTGCATAATTATTTTTCTGAGCAAAAATTAATGATGAAAACATCATCAGAATAAATGATAGTAAAGTTGATCTCATTAGTTTTTAGTGTTTTGATTGACAGAAATTCTGTTATACAATAATATGGATTATATTTGTTTTAACACAATTTAGAAATCGATTAACACATGAGTAATAGAAGAAATTTCATAAAAAATCTTGGAGCTTTAGGCTTACTTTTAGGTACAACAAAACTTGATCTTAATGCGCAAACTACATCTAAAAGATCAACTACTTCAACAAAAATCAATAAACCAATTGTTCTTTCTACTTGGCGTTTTGGAATTGAAGCTAATGCCGAAGCTTGGAAAGTTTTAGGTAAAAATGGAACAGCTTTAGATGCTGTAGAGCAAGGCGTAAAATTGGTCGAAGCTGATCCAAATGAACGAAGTGTTGGTTATGGTGGACGTCCTGATCGCGATGGAAAAGTAACTTTAGATGCATGTATTATGGACGATCAAGCAAATATTGGTTCTGTTGCTAGTTTAGAGTATATCAAACATCCAATTTCTGTTGCGCGAAAGGTAATGGAAGATACACCACACGTGATGTTAGTTGGAAATGGGGCACTTCAATTTGCGTTGGAAAAAGGATTTAAAAAAGAGAATTTATTAACTGATGTTTCCGAAAAAGAGTGGAAAGAATGGTTGAAAGATACTAATTATCAGATGCCTATCAATATCGAAAATCATGATACAATTGGAATGATTGCCTTAGATTCCTATGGAAATCTTTCTGGAGCTTGTACTACGAGCGGAATGGCGTACAAAATGCACGGACGTGTTGGTGATTCACCAATTATCGGCGCAGGTTTATATGTTGATAACGAAATTGGTGCAGCAACCGCTACTGGTCATGGTGAAGAAGTGATTCGTATTGCGGGAAGTCATTTGGTTGTGGAGTTGATGCGTCAAGGTTATTCGCCAGAAAATGCATGTAAGGAGGCTGTTCATCGAATCATTAAATTAACAAAATCGCGTAAAAAAGATTTATCGGCGATTCAAGTTGGTTTTATTGCAATCAACAAACAAGGCGAATATGGTTCATATTGTATTCATCCAGGCTTTAACTTTGCGGTTTATGATGAAAATGGAAATCGTTTAATTGACGGAAAATCTATTACAAAATGAAAAAATTAGAAATTGCTTGCTTCAACTTAGAATCAGCTTTAGTTGCAGCAAAATCAAATGCAGATCGAATCGAGTTATGCGCCGATGCTTCAACAGGTGGAATTACACCAGACTTTGAAGATATCAAAACATTAAGAAAAGAAACAGACAAAGAAATCATGGTGATGATTCGTCCTCGTGGTGGAGATTTTTGTTATTCTGATGAAGAATTTGAACAAATGAAATCTGAAATTATCATGATTAAAAATTTTAGAATTAATGGTTTTGTTTTTGGAATTTTGAATGAAGATAATAAAATCGATTCTGAACGAAATCATGAATTAATTGAACTTGCAAAACCTTTTCCTTGTACTTTTCATCGCGCTTTTGACAGAACTTCTGATGCCGAAAATTCACTTCAAATCGTGATTGATTTAGGATTCAAAACTATTTTAACTTCTGGTTTAGATAGTAATGTTGATGATGGAAAACATGAATTAAAAAACCTTGTTAAAAAAGCAGAAAATAAGATTACAATTATGCCAGGAGGTGGTTTGCGCTCAACAAATATTAAAGAAATTGATTCATATACAAACGCTACTTACTTTCATTCATCAGCGATGATTGACGATTCTGGAATTGCTAATTTAGAAGAAATCAATCGATTAAAAAGTATGATAAATTCTGAAAAATAAAAATAGTAACTTTGGACTATGCTTTGGGAAAATATAATTGGACAACAGGAGATTAAAAACAAGCTTCAACAATCTATAAAAGATGGTCGTATAAGTCATGCTCAGCTTTTTTCTGGTCCAGAAGGTTCGGGAACTTTGGCTTTGGCAATTGCTTATGCACGTGAGGTTTTGTGTGATTTGAATAACGAACAATGCAATCTGAAAGTTGATAAATTACAACATCCCGATTTACATTTTTCTTTTCCTTATTCAGCAACAGAAAGTGTAAAAAAGCCACTTGCTAAGTATTTATTAAACGATTGGCGAACTTTTGTAGACGAAAATGTCTATGGAAATTTAACGGATTGGATGTCTCATCTTGGAATTGAGAAAAAACAAGGCGTTATTCCTGTTGATGAAGCGGATGAAATCGTCAAAACATTAGCGTTAAACAGTTACGAAGGAGGCTATAAAATCATGATTATTTGGCAAGCTGAGGAAATGACTACTGCAGCTGCAAATAAATTGTTGAAAATAATTGAAGAACCGCCTCAAAAAACACTTTTTTTATTGGTAACAGAACGTGAAGATTTGATTCTACAAACTATTACTTCTCGTTGTCAATTGGTTAAAATTCCTCGTTTATCGCAATCGGATATAAAGGATTATCTAATTGAGAAGAAAAATATTAATCCAGAAAAAGCGCAACATATTGCTTTTCTATCGCAAGGAAATGTACGAGAAGCGTTGCATCAATTGAATGATGACGAACATTTATTCGATAAGTATTTTGTGACTTGGGTTCGAAAAGCCTTTATGGCAGCCAAAACTCCAACCGTTTTAAAAGATTTGATTGATTGGTCGAATCAAATTGCAAGTTGGTCGAGAAGTGAACAAAAAGATTTTTTAAATTATTGTTCCGAGATTTTTCGTCAAGCTTTATTAAAAACGTATCAATCTGATGATTTAGTTTTCTTGCAAATTAATGCAGGAGGTTTTAAATGGCAAGGTTTTGCGCCTTTTATACATGGAGCAAATATCGAAGATATTTTAAATGAAATTAATGAAGCGTCGTATCATATCGAACGAAATGGTAATTCTAAAATTATACTTTTAGATTTATCAATCAAGTTAACGCGCTATTTACATCGCAAAAAAGCATAAAAAAACCACTTATCTAATAAGTGGTTTCTTTATATGATCTGAATGTTATTTCAAATTATTTTGCTGGAGCTTCAGTTGCTGCTGAATCAACTTTAGCTGCTG
Organism: Empedobacter sp. GD03861; assembly: GCF_029840885.1. Lineage (NCBI taxonomy): Bacteria > Pseudomonadati > Bacteroidota > Flavobacteriia > Flavobacteriales > Weeksellaceae > Empedobacter > Empedobacter sp. GD03861. The sequence goes on along the minus strand of NZ_JAOCDJ010000003.1, from coordinate 145,832 downwards.
CTGAGTCAACTACTGCTGCTGCTGAGTCAACTACTGCTGCTGCTGAATCAACTACTGCTGCTGCTGAATCAACGTTAGCTGGTGCTTCTTCTGCTTTTTTCTCACCACAAGATACTGCTCCTAAAGATAAAGCTGCTACTGCAACTACTGCGAAAAATTTTTTCATTGTTTTATTGTTTTAATTATTAATAATTTTCGATTAATTTTCTTTGACAAATGTATTTCGAAACGTAAACAACAGCATGTAAAATCAATGTAATATAATTGTATTAATCAATTCTCAATAAATAAAATTTAAAAAATTGATTTTTAATCAATTATAAATAGTTTTACAATTTTTGAATATTTTTTGTAAAAAACATTGTGTTAATTATTTATCTAATGAAGACAGTTAAATTTAAAAATTAATTGATTTTGATTAATTTTTGATCCTAAATCATTTAATCTTTATTCTAAAAAATTAATTATTTATACATTTGTATAAATTTAATAAAAGTATGCTAGTAGTTTCTTACATTCAAGAAAACAAAGATCGTGTAATTGAAGGACTAAAAAAACGTAACTTCAAACAATTAGATCTTGTTGATGAAGTTTTAAATGTGGATGAACTTCGTCGTAAAACACAATTTGAATTAGATAATGTATTAGCTGAATCCAACAAATTAGCAAAAGAAATTGGTAATTTGTTTAAAGATGGAAGATCGGAAGAGGCTAATGAATTAAAAAACAAAACGGTTGATTTAAAAACTCAATCAAAAGAGTTACAAGATTTATTATCGTCTTACGAAACATCCGTTAAAGATATTTTGTATCAAATCCCGAATATTCCGAACGAAATCGTAAAAGCAGGAAAAGATGCTGATGATAATGAAATCGTTTTTGAACACGGAGATGCAACTGCAAAACCAAACAATTTGCCACACTGGGAAGTTGCTAAGAAATTTAACATCATTGATTTTGAATTAGGTGTTAAAATTACCGGAGCTGGTTTCCCTGTTTACAAAGGAAAAGGTGCTCGTTTGCAACGTGCTTTAACACAATTTTTCTTAGATAAAAATTCTGATGCTGGCTATACAGAAATTGTTCCTCCCTTCGTTGTGAATGAGGCTTCTGGTTATGGAACTGGACAGTTACCAGACAAAGAAGGACAAATGTATTATATTGGAGAAGATGATTTGTACTTGATTCCTACTGCGGAAGTTCCTGTGACGAATATTTACCGTGATACAATTGTAAAAGCAGAAGATTTACCAATTACGTTGACTGCATATTCACCATGTTTCCGTCGTGAAGCGGGTTCTTATGGAAAAGATGTTAGAGGATTAAATCGTTTACACCAATTTGAGAAAGTTGAGATTGTACGTATCGAAAAACCAGAAAATTCTTACGCTGCTTTAGACGGAATGATTGAGCACGTAAAAGGAATTTTAGAAGATTTAGAATTACCATACCGTATTTTAAGACTTTGTGGTGGTGATACAGGATTTACATCTGCAATTACATACGATTTTGAAGTTTTCTCTGAAGCGCAAGAAAAATGGTTAGAAGTTTCATCTGTATCTAATTTTGAGACTTTCCAAGCGAATCGTTTGAAATTACGTTACAAAGATGAAAACGGAACTCAATTAGCACATAGTTTAAATGGTTCTGCTTTGGCTTTACCACGTATTTTAGCCTCAATTTTAGAGAATCACCAACAAGCTGATGGAACAGTAAAAATTCCGAAAGCGTTGCAACCTTATACTCGTTTTGAGATTTTAGATTAATCAATAATCTGTCAGATAAATAAAAGCTCGAGAATTTCTCGAGCTTTTTTATGTTATTAAAATTGAAACTAAATCAGGTGTTTCAATTCTTCTTTCAAACTATCTTCCCAAGTCGGAATATCAAGTTGATACACTTCTTTTATTTTCGATTTATCCAATAAACTATACGCAGGACGTTTCGCTTTTGTCGGATAAGCTGAAGTTGGAACAGGATTAATTTCGATTGTTGAATTAGACAATTCTTTAATTTTTTGCGCAAATTCAAACCAAGAACATTTTCCTTCATTCGAATAATTAAAAATTCCATAGGTTAAATCATCTTTCAAAATAATCGTTAAGATTACATCAGCCAAATCAATTGCATTTGTTGGCGAACCAATTTGATCTGCTACAACAGAGATCGAATCTTTGTCATTAAACAACCTAAGCATCGTTTTAACGAAATTATTTCCAAATCGAGAATAAACCCAAGCTGTGCGTAAAATAATCGTTTTAGAATTGTTTTCTAATGCTAAATTTTCGCCATCTAATTTTGTTTGACCATACACCCCTATAGGATTTGTTTGATCTGTTTCTAGACGAGGTTGAGCTTCAGTTCCATCAAATACATAATCTGTCGAAACGTGAATAAAAGGAATTCCTTTTTGATTCGTGATTTTTGCTAAAAATTCTGTTGCTTTTGCGTTTACTAAATAAGCATTCTCTTGATCATCTTCAGCTTTATCAACCGCTGTATAAGCTGCACAATTGACAACAAAATCGAATGATTTATCTTCGAAATAATGATTAATTAATTCTTCATTCGTAATATCTAATTCATTTCGAGTGACAAAAAAACATTCAATTTCCTTGTAGTTTTTTGATTGCTCTAAAATCGATTGACCTAACTGACCATTCGCTCCGGTAACTAAAATTCTTTTCATATATAAAAAAAGCCACTAAAATAGTGGCTTGAAGGTATTATTAATATCTTAAAATTATAATCCTAATTCTTTTATAACGTCATTTAATAAGTCGTATCCTCCAGCTTTGTAAACTAAAACACCTGCAGGTAAAACATATTTAACTCCTTTTTTTGCAGCAGCAGCATTAATTGCATCCATTACTCTTTTCTCGATTGGATCCATTAAAGCTTTCTCTTTTGCTTGCATTTCATCTTGAGCAGCTTTTGCATACGTTTCGTAATTCTTTTGCATTTCTTGCTCTTTCTCTTGGTATTTGTTCGCTGCAATTAATTTTTGAGCCTCTTCTTGAGATTTACCAGCTAAATCTTTTTGAGCAGTTTCCATAAAAGTTTTATAGTCTGCTTGTAATTTTGCGATAGCATCTTCGTGTTTTTTACCTAATGCTTGTAAATCAGCCTCTGCTTTTTTGTAAGCTGGCATTGATTCAATTACTGCTTGCGTATCAATATGTGCAATTTCTTGAGCGAAAGATAAAACGCTTCCGAAAACCATCATTGTAAATACTGCTATCAATCTAATTTGTTTCATTTCTAGTCTAATTTGTTTTTTAAAATTTATTTTCTTGTTTTATTGCTACTATTACTAGTTTTATTATTTCCAGAAGTTGATGTTTTTGAATTATTTGGTTTCAACTCTGGTCTTAAAGTCATTAATACTTCTCTACTTATGTCAAACTTTGGATCTGTATAAATCATGATTAAATCACTTCCTTTATCAAATACAAAACCATATCCTCTTTTATCAGCAACTTCTTTTGTCGCATTATAAATTTGATCTTGTAAAGGTTTTACCATTGATCTTCTCAGATTCACTAAATCACCATTTGGTCCATAACGCTTGTCTTGCAAAATTCTTACAGCTGCCACTTCATCCGCTAGCTTTTTCTCTTGCTCTTTCACCTGTTCTGCCGTTAATAAAATCTTTTCGGCTTCGAATTCGGCTTGTAATTTAGCTAAATTTTCTTGTTTTTGCTCAATTTCTTTTTGCCAAGATTCTGTTTGAGATTTTAATTTGCTTTGAGACGAAGTATATTCAGGTAAATTTTCTAAAATATACTGGCTGTCTACGTAACAAAATCTTTGCGCAAAAGAGAAACTTGCTAATCCAAAGAACAACGCTATAAAGCTAATCCATTTTTTCATATTTGTGATGTGTTAATTCTAAAATTATGCCAAAACGTTCTAAGCAAATTTAATCAATTTATTAGAATTGTTGTCCAATAATAAAGTGAGTTTGCCATCCAGAGCGTTCTGTTTGTCCAAATCCTTTATCAAATCCGTATCCGAAATCAAATCCTAACAAACCAAATGCTGGCATATAAATACGAACACCTGCTCCTGCAGAACGTTTTAATTCAAACGGTTTAAATTCACTTGTATTGTTCCAAACGTTACCTCCTTCTGCAAAAGTTAATGCATAAATTTTGGCTGTTTGGCTCATTGTGATTGGATAACGTAATTCTAACGAATACTTATTATAAATTGTTCCACCTCCTTCTGGCGTAATATCCCCTGTTAATCCACCAGAATTTGTAGCATCTTCGTAACCTCTTAATGAAATAATCTCACGTCCATCGAAACGATTTTGTGTAAGACCTGTTCCTCCTAAGTAAAAACGCTCGAAAGGAATTGTTCCAATTTTACGGTTATATGTTCCTAAAACACCAAATTCTCCACCAGCTTTTAAAACTAATTTACCTGTTAATTCTTTGTAGAAATATGCTTTAGCTTTGAATTTATAATACTCTAACCATTTGAATTTTTCTACGTCAGACATGTTTGTATAGTCTTTGTTATTAAAAACTGAATAAGGAAATGTTGTCGTAAACGATAAACTAATTTCTGATCCTGATTGTGGGAAAATAGGATCTGGCCCAGCTGAATTACGTGTTAAACCTAATGTATAGTTCAAGTTGTTTGACGAACCATTCTCATAGTTCAAATTACCAACAGTCATCGCATAATTATCGAAGTTATATAACTGATAAGAAATTGAGTTTGATAAACGGAAATAATCATCTGGCCAAGTTAATAACTTTGTTAAACCAACTGATGCTCCTAAGATATCCAATTTCGATTTTATTCCATAATTATCGAAGTAATCGTATTGTGAATAATAAAAAGATGTTGATAAAGCTGTAGGGCGTTTTCCTCCAATCCAAGGTTCAACAAATGATAAACTATAATTTTTATATCCGTTACCAGCTTGTGCTCTTAATGATAATTGTTGTCCATCTCCCATTGGAATCGGTTTCCAAGCTTTTTTATTGAAAAAATTCTTCAATGAGAAATTCCCGAAAGTTAATCCTAATGTACCAATGAAAGTACCTGCACCATATCCTCCTTGTAATTCTACTTGAGAAGATGATTTTGGCGCAACTTTCCACTCTACATCAACTGTATTATTATCTTGATTTGGTTGAATGTCTGGAACAATTTGCGTTGGCTCTAAATATCCTAAAGAAGCTAACTCCATCATCGTACGTTTAATGTCCGATTTAGAGAATAAATCTCCTGGTTTAGTTCTTAACTCACGATATAAAATATGATCGTGTGCTTCTGTATTCCCATTAATCGTTACTTTGTTAAGTGTAGCTTGAGTTCCTTCAAAAATTTTGATTTCCAGGTCAATCGTATCATTTTTCACACTTTTTTCAACAGGAATAGCACGTGCAAATAAATACCCTCTGTCCATGTATAACGTTGAAATATCATCATCTTTTTCTGATCCCGAAATCTTTTTATTGATTCCGACAGCATCATAACGATCTCCGGTTTTATATCCAAAAATTCGTTGCAACTGCTCAGAAGTATAAATTGAGTTTCCAGAAAACGTTACATCTCCTAAGAAATATGGTTTTCCTTCGTTAACCTTAATTTTTACCAATAAGTTTTTATCATCAACTTTTTCGATATTGTATGACTCAACTTTAGCATCTCTAAAACCAACAGATTTGTATTCTTCAACCAATGTTTTTAAATCTTCCTGGAATTTTTCAGGAATCATTTTAGATGACTTGAAGATATTGATAGATTTCTGTTTGGTATTTTTCATCCCTTTTTTACGTAAACGAGCAGCAGTTAAGTTTTCATTTCCTTCGAAAATGATTTTCTTAATCTTTACACGCTCTCCACGATTCACATTTAATGTAATGTTTTCTTCGTCTTCTTTACCAACAATTGGCTGACGTTCTACATTAATTGTTGTGTTAGGATAACCTTTTCCAGTATAATAATCTTTAATTTTATTATTTGTCGTATTGATTAAACTTTGTGTAATCTTAACACCTGGATTTAATTTATTTTGTTTGATTAAATCTTCGCGTTGCGATTTTTTCACACCATTAATCTTAATTTCTCCTAAACTAGGAACTGAAACCAAGGCAAGCTCTAATGTAACTTCGTTACCTTCTATTTTATCTACATACAAGTCGATGTCAGAGAAAATATTAGATCTCCATAATTTTTTTACAGCATTATTTACCTTCGTACCTGGTAATTCTATCTCTTCACCGATAGCAAAACCTGCATAACGGATAATTTGATTCTTAGAATATTTAGAGTCACCTGTTACAACGATATCTTTCAATTTGAAAGTTCGTGCATTGGTATAATCTAAGACAAAATTATCTTGTTGTGTTGAATCAATGGTTTTCGTAGAATCTACGACTTGCGCTTGTGCCATGTAAGCTCCAAGCATACACATTGTCCAAAAAATTTTCTTCATAATCCTCTATTTCAGTTCGATTAGTTCGTTAGTTGCTCGCTTATCTTACCAAATCTACGTTCTCGATTTTGGTAATTTAAAATTGCTTTATAAAATTCTTCCTCGTTAAAATCAGGCCACAAAACCTCTGTAAAATATAATTCTGCGTAAGCAATTTGCCACAACAAGAAATTACTAATTCTGGTTTCGCCACTTGTTCTAATCATAAGATCTACCATAGGTAAATCGTGTGTATATAAGTTTTGATGAACTAATTCTTCATTAAAATCATTGTCGGATATTTCTCCGTCTTTATATTTTTGTGCAATAGACTTCATCGCTTGTAATAGTTCTTCTTTCGAACCATAACTTAATGCTAATGTCAAAACACAACTTGTATTGTCCTTTGTTTTATCCATCGCTTTTTCCAAATCATTGTATGCTTTTCTTGGTAATTTTGATAGATCTCCAATGACATTCAAACGAATTCCATTTTTGTGTAACTCATTTATTTCGTCCTTTATTGCAGAACTTAACAAAGTCATTAAAACATTGACTTCTAATTTTGGACGGTTCCAATTTTCAGTTGAAAATGCGTAAAGTGTAAGATGTTGTATACCTAATTTGCGACAAGTTTTTATTGAAGATCTTACAGCTCCCAAAGCACTTTTGTGACCAAAAGTTCTTTCTTTACCATTATTCTTGGCCCATCTCCCGTTACCATCCATAATGATTGCAACATGATTAGGTATATTATTTTTATCTATTTGTTCTACTAAACTAATTTCCATTCTTTTTAATCACAATAACATGCAGGTCGACCAAAACTATACGTTAAGGATACTCCTGTCAAAACATACCAATCTTTGTTTGATGTGTTTCCGTATATACGTTTATCATATTCAGATTGAGGCAAAGTACCTGTTTCTACAGCATCTACAAAATTTTGTGTAAATTTTCCTTTGTTGTAATCTATATAATCAACACTTGTATAACGAATACCTGTCTCAAAAGATAAAATCCAATTGTAATTGAATCTCACTTTATATCCAACTCCAAAAGGAATCGTTAAATCGGTATTATATTTTGTTTTTTCGATAATTACGTTGTTTGTTCCATCGTAATCATATTCTTTTCCTTTTGCAGAAAAAGCTCCAACTCCTACAAAAATGTAAGGCGATTGCGCTTTTTCTTGATCGTCATTGATATTAAAAAAATTATATTCAAACATCAAAGATCCTTCTACAATATTATTTCGAAAATTTTTATTTCTTTCTAATTTGTAATATTCTTTCGAACGATGGTCACTTGCTCCAACTTTTGAATAAGAGATATTTGCTCTAAAACCCATTTGTGGATTTATATTAAAACGATACAATCCTCCAATCGAAACAGGCAGGAAAATTTTTCCATCAGGTTCAGTTTTTGTAGGAAATGGATTGATATAGCTAGCTTTTCCAACATCACCTATCACATTTGCCCCACCAGCAAAAATTCCGAGTTCGTGTCTTTGGGCAAAAATCATTTGCGACAAACACAATGTAAAAACGAACAAAAATAATCTCATCATAATGTTGTGTTATTTTTTCGGCTTTTGCTTTTTCTTCTTTTTAAATTCGAACAAATATAAACAAAAGTCAATTCAACGTAACTGATTTAACAAAAATTAAGAAGTTTTATTGTAAATTTTAATTCCTTTTATCTGAACCCCAAAGCATTTTTTCTCTCAAAGTCGTGAAATAAGTCGCATCAATAGCTTCAACAATTAGGATTTTGAACTCTGCTTTTTGTATGGTTAATTCAACGTCAGTTGTTAAAGGAAAGTTACGAGAATCTAATGATAAGAAGTATTCATTGGCACGACTTCGAATTTTCAAGTCTATTTTTTCGTTTTCCGAAACAACTAATGGGCGTACATTCAAATTATGTGGTGCAACCGGTGTAATGATAAAATTTTGATTCGATGGATGTACAATAGGTCCTCCACAGCTTAAAGAATATCCTGTAGATCCTGTTGGTGTTGAAATAATCAACCCATCCGACCAAAAAGAATTTAGAAATTCGTTATTCAAATAAGCATCAACTGTAATCATACTTGTCGTTTCACGACGAACAACAGTCACTTCATTAATGGCAAAATTATTTTCAATTTCTACCCCATCACTCCTTTTGACCGTTAATAACGTACGTGGAATAATGTTGTAATCATCATTGAAAAAACTATCCATTTGTTCCAGTAAAACACTTTTATTAATTGTTGCTAAGAACCCTAAACGACCTGTATTGACGCCTATTATCGGAATATTAGAATCTCTAACAATTGTCGTCGCAGACAATATGGTTCCATCTCCTCCAAAACTAAATAGAAATTTTACCGATTTATCTAAATCTTCATAAGAAGTATATGTTTCTACCTGTTCAAAACTAATATTTGTAGAATCCTTCAAAATTTGAAGAAAATTCTGCTCAACACAAAAAGCAATTTTGTTTTGAGTTAAATAATTAAGAAATGGAGGAATAATGTCCGTTAAAGACGTACTTGTTTTTTGTCCAAAAAGTGCAACTTTTATCATTAGGTATTCATGTATTTTAACAATTGTGCATAACGACTTTGCAGAAGTTCTTGTTTTTCGTCGTTATAAAATTTTTGAATCACTTGATATCCATATCGCTCAAATGTTTCACCAATTGTTAACAAGTTTGATGAACTAAATTTCAGCAAAACATAAACGCTATCTTCTTTATTTCCAACAATCATCATTCCCAATATTTTTCCGTTATTCACTTCTATAATATTAGAAATCGCCGTCATCGACAAGTCTTTTTCCGCAATCGAAACTAACATCGAAACGCCTTGTGCAGCGACAAAAGGGAAATTTGCAAACGTGTTGATAATATCCGTTTCCGTAATAAAACCAACATAACGCGATTGTTCATTAATAATCGGTAAGATATTCGCCTGATTCGTATACATCATCTGAATTGCATCTAAAAGCGTACTCGATTCAGAAAGATAAAAACTCTCCAAATACGAAGTATAATCTACTTTTTCATCATCAATTGATAATTCAATCAAATCTTCTTCCGAGATATTTCCAACAAAATCCAACCCTTTAAACAAAGGTAAATGCGTCAATTTATTCTCTTGCACAACTTCTAAAAGCTGACTTGGAGAAGAATTAACTTTCCCTGGTTTTATCTCATTCGATAGATATTCGGTGATATACATGGCACAAATTTATATATTTTAATACATTAATTCTCTATTTTTAATGCTAATTCGGTTAAAATCATTGATTATTAATTGAAATTTAACCAATTTATTCTAAATTATTTAGTCAAAATATATTCCAAAAACTACTATTAATCAAAAAATAATGTGATTTACAATTTTTTAAAACAAAACTCTTCCTCAAATTAAAAAAAGAATGGCTTAAATTTTGTAACTTTGCAGTACCAATTTTAGCATTGAATGAAGAACCCATTATTTTATGCCAAAATCTTACTTTTTGGCGAATATGGAATTATTGAAAACTCGAAAGGATTAACAATTCCTTATAATTTTTACCAAGGTGCATTAAAATTTGAGCCTTCTGAAATTGCAGAAGAGTCAAATGCTCACTTGAAAAATTATGCGAAATTTTTAGAAGAGAATTTTGCAGATACTTTTGATACAAAATCTTTTTCGGAAGATGTTGCAAACGGAATGTACTTCGATTCTAACATTCCTCAAGGATATGGTGTAGGTAGTTCTGGCGCTTTGGTTGCAGCTATTTATGACAAATATGCCTTGAATAAAATTGATATCAATCAAAATCTAAACAAAGAAAAAATTAGCAAATTAAAAGCTCTTTTCGGAAATTTAGAATCTCATTTTCATGGAAAAAGTTCTGGAATTGATCCTTTGATTTGTTACATGAATATTCCTTTATTAATTCAATCAAAAGATGATATCTCGACAATTGGTTTACCTTCTGCAAACGTAGACGGAAAAGGAGCTGTTTTCTTAATCAATTCGGGTACACCAGGAGAAACGGCGCCAATGATTCATATTTTCTTCGAAAAAATGAAAAAAGAGGGTTTTCGTAAAACATTGAAAGAAGAATTTATTAAATACAACAACGCATGTATCGAAAACTTTGTGAAAGGTGAATACAATCCACTTTTTTCAAATCTTCAGAAATTGTCAGCTTGGGGTTATGAGCATTTCAGACCAATGATTCCTCAAAAACTGGTGAATGCATGGAAAACTGGAATTGATACAGATACGTATTACCTAAAACTTTGTGGTTCTGGCGGAGGCGGTTATGTTCTTGGTTTTACACAAGATTATGACAAAGCGAAAAGCTACTTAAAAGACTTCCAGACCGAAGTTATTTACAAATTCTAAAAAATAATTTATAAAAATATAATCAATGAACGTTCAGAAAATAATCTTAAAAGTTTTTGCATTATTTTCTGTTGTTCGTGGCTATAATTTAATTGTGTTAATATTGGCACAATACCTTGCTGCACTTTTTATTTTTGCGCCAGAAGTTGGTCATCGTCAATTGTTGACAAATCCAAAGTTGGACGGGCTTATTCTTTGTTCGATACTTTGTGTGGCCGCGGGATATATCATCAATAATTTTTACGATTTAGAAAAAGACGAACTCAAACGTCCTTTACAAGTTTATCTTCAGAAACAAGTTTCGCAAGGTTTCAAACTAACTGTTTACATTGTTCTGAATGCTTTAGCATTGATTATTGCAGCCTTAATTTCGTGGAAGGTTTTCATTTTCTTTTTGATTTATCAATTTCTAGTTTGGTTTTATAGCCACAAAATCAATCGATTTGCATTGATCAAAAACTTTTATTTGGTTATTATTCGTGTCATGCCATTTTTCGCCTTATTGGTTTATTTTGATCATTTCACGTTCAATTTGGCTTTACATGCTACTTTTTTGAGTATTTTATTATTGATTACTGATATTGTAAAAGATTTGAGTTCTCAAAAAGCAGATTTGATTTATAATTATGATTCAATTCCAATCAAATATGGAATAGATTTTACAAAAGTTTTGATTTCATGTTTAATTATTACAGAATTAATCATTGGAATTATTATCATTATGAAAAATGATGTTGGCGCGATGAAGTACTTTTTTATTGCTGCGAATATCGCTTTCACAGTGATTTTATTTATCATTTGGAGAATAAAATCGACACAAGCATATAAGATTTTACATTATTTTTTTAAGGGAATGATTGTTGCGGGTGTATTTAGTATCGTATTAATCGAAATAAATCCCTTAACTTTGCAAACTATTGCGCAAAATTTTAATCAGCGCATAAATTAATCAAATTCAGATGAATAACAGACGAAATCAATCCAACGACAGAAATTCCCAAGGCGGGAACAATCGTGGAAAAGGTGGAGCAAGAGGAAATTCTTCTTCTAAACCATCTTCAGGGAAAGGAAAACCAACTTTTGGTGGAAAACCATCAGAAGAAGGAAAGAAAAGTTTTGGACCAAAGAAACCGTTTAACAAACCAGGTGAAAAACCATTTGTTAAAAGACTGAAAAAAGCACCAGTTGATGACGGGACTATTCGTTTAAATAAATATGTAGCGAATGCAGGGATTGCATCCAGAAGAGAGGCTGACGAGTTGATCAAAACTGGAATCGTTACAGTGAATGGTCAAGTGATTACTGAAATGGGTTATAAAGTACAACCCGATGATGAAGTTCGTTTCGATGGTCGTAAAATCTCTTCAGAGAAAAATGTATATTTTGTGTTGAATAAACCAAAAGGTTTTATTTCAACATCAAATGATGAAAAAGGACGTAAAACTGTGATGGACTTAATGTCTACAGCAACTACAGCGAGAATTTTCCCAGTAGGACGCTTGGATAGACAAACAACAGGAGTTTTATTGTTTACAAATGATGGTTATTTAACTAAGAAATTAACACATCCAAGTCATGATATCAAAAAAATATATCACGTTACATTGGACAAAAAGTTAACAGCAAATGATTTGGCTGACATCAAAAAAGGTGTTCGTTTAATTCCTGAAGGAATTGCAGTTGTTGACGAAATTTCTTTTATTGAAGGTAGACCGAAAAATGAAGTTGGTGTAGAATTACATATTGGTTGGAACCGCGTTGTACGTCGTATTTTCGAAACAAAAGGATACGAAGTAGAAGCGTTAGACCGCGTTTCTTTTGCAGGACTTACAAAGAAAACTTTACAAAGAGGTGATTTTAGAAGATTAACGGAATTAGAAGTTAACTTCTTGAAAATGTTATAATACCTCAGCTATAAAATTTAAAAACCACTTCTAAAGAAGTGGTTTTTTTATGTTTTAATCTTTCGAAACCTTGTTATTATAAGCTTCCATCATCTTTTTATTTGCTTCTTTCACAAAATCATCTTTCTCAATTTGTGTCATTTTCTGACCTTTTGATGGAATTTTAATCACTTCGTTTTTAGATGCTTCTTTTATATTAATTGCTCTGAAAATCGTTTCATAACTTTCGTCTTTCATTGTTGTTACAGCTTTCAATTCTAAAATTAAACCTGGTAACCCATTGAAAAATATTGGTCCTCCTTTTGGTTGTAAAGTTGGCGCAAACCAAACTTCTATCTTAGAATCTTTGTATTCGGTTATTGCTTTTTTTACTTTAATTCCCAAAATTTCTTTTGATTCTCTACTAATTGTCCAAGTGTATTTAGGCAAATTATCTATTATTAAAATATTCTTGTTCACATAATTTCCTTCAATCTTATATTGTGAAGTTTTATAATCGATGTAAATATTATCATCAATTGTACTCATCGACATAGATGATTGATTTTGACTATTATCAATTCTTACAATTTCAGAAAAAAACGACTGATTTTCATTAAAAAGTAATTGATAGTATTTTGGTGTAGAATTGTTTTTATCTAATTCTGCCTTAAAAACAGGATCTTTTTCGTCAAAAAACATTTTATCATAGGTTTCATATTCTACTTTCCACAAATTTTGAGCAAATAGAAATGGAGAAAAAATCATTAGAAAGAAGAGTAAAGCTTTTAATTTCATAGTTGATTAATTATGAACTAAATATAATAATTATTTACAATAAAAAAGCGATTCAAAATTGAATCGCTTTTCTTATATTGAGAATTATTTCTTTTCAGAATTTTTTCCTTTGTTTTTCACATATTTCTCTAACCATTGATCTTGTTCCCACAACATGTGAAGAATATTTTCTCTGGCTGCATATCCGTGAGATTCTTTTGGTAATAAAACCAAACGAGTTGTCGCTCCCAAACCTTTCAATGCATTGAAATAGCGCTCAGATTGCATCGGGAAAGTTCCTGTATTATTATCTGCTTCACCATGAATTAACAACAATGGTGTTTTCATTTTATCTGCATTTTGGAAAGGCGCCATTGTGTTGTAAACATCTGGAGCTTCCCAATAATTACGTTGTTCAGATTGAAATCCAAAAGGCGTCAATGTACGGTTATAAGCACCTGAACGTGCGATACCTGCCGCAAATAAATTAGAATGCGTTAATAAATTTGCTGTCATAAATGCGCCATAAGAATGTCCACCAACCGCAACTCTTTCACGATCGATAAAACCTAATTTATCCACCGCATCAATCGCAGCTTTTGCATTGGCAACCAATTGAGGAACGAACGTATCATTTGGCTCCTCTTTTCCTTCTCCAATAATTGGAAAAGCCGCATCATCTAAGACCGCATATCCTCTCAATGCCCAATAAATAGGACCTCCGTAAGAAGGAGAAGTAAATTTATTTTCAGAAGTTGTTACCTGACCAGCCGTAGATGCATCTTTGAACTCGCGAGGATAAGCCCACATTAACATTGGCAACTTTTCCTTTTTCGTTTTATCGTAATTTGGCGGCAAATATAAAGTTCCTGATAATTCTACACCATCAGCACGTTTGTACGTAATTAATTCTTTCGAAATTTTGTTCATTGCCTCAAAAGGATTTTTTGTAAACGTTACTTGTTTTGGCTTTCCTCCTTTCTGAAAAATATTACGAACATATAAATTTGGATAATCTGTTTTCGATTGAATCTGTTCTAAAATGATCCCTTTCTTCGGATCGATAACTCTAGCAATCGCTTCTAGTTTATCTGATTTCTGCGCTCTCCATAAACGAGAAGTTTTTTGCGTTTTGATATCAAAATCATCAACAAAAGGTAAAATTCCTTCCGCAGAAACTCCTTCTCCAACTAACATCAATTTTCCTTTGTTAATCGCTAAAACATTGTAACCATAATCATTCATTTCAGTTACGAAATTTCCAGGATTATTGTAAGCATCTTGCGAATTTCTACTAAAAAAGCGTATCGGTTCTTGATTTGGATTTGACGGATTGAACAAATAACTACTTTCGTTACGTGTATTATACCAAGCATCTCTCACAATCGCAACCTCATCATTCCCCCAAGTCACTCCTCTATAGCGATCTTTTACTTTTACCAACAACTCTTTATTCGCTGTAAATGGCGCCGTTACTTGATAAAGCGCATCGCGATATTCCGCAGGCTTGTTTGCATCACCACCATCTAAAGCCTCAACCCAATATAAAGTATTTGGTTTATCTGCTCTCCAATTCAAACCTCTTTTTCCCATAATCGTAGAAGAAAATCCTTTCGGAACAACTTCTTGTAACTCTTTATGATCAACTTCTTTCACCAATTTTCCATTGATATCATACACAATATCAGTTGAAGGGAAACTATTGTAAGTTACTAAATATGAAAAAGGTTTTTTGATTTCGTTCACCAAAACATATTGTCCATCTGGAGAAGTCGAAATATCCGTGTACATCGCAGCATCTTTCCATTTCGATTTTGCTCCTGTTTCGATATTAACTTTTACTAATTCAGAAATTGCTAATTGCTCGAAGTTAAACTCATCATTTTTATTTTGCAATAAATCTTGATAGGTTCTGTTTTGCGCTTCTTTTCCGTCAGCAACAGAAACTGTAGGTCCAGTCGCAATCGCATCTTTCGTATCAATCAAAGCTTTTTTAGAAGCTGGAATTACATTCACAATTAATTCTGTATCTGAAATCCAATTGAAAGGACGACCTAAGTTTGCGTTTAATTTATCTTCATAAACTTTTGTTGCAGCTTGCGTTTTTACGTCAACAATCCATAGTTCTACACCTTTATTTGTTGTATTTGTAACGGCAAATTTCGATTGAGAAGTGTTCCAAGATTGATTAGAAAAACGACCTTTTGCAGGTAAACCAACTATCGTTTTTTCTTTTGAAGTTTTCAGATCAAAATAAGTAATTTTCTCACTGAATGTTTCACGTGAATTGATATTTGTAACTGGATTAATTCGTAATCCTGCTAAACGTAATTCCGTTTCTGACAATTCATTAATCGTTTTATAACGACTTCTATAAGACAAAAATGCATTCTCCGCTTTACGATCTATACTAATTGACGGCGGCATATCTGCATCTGCCAATTGTAAAATTTCTTGCGGAGGCAATTGATAAGTAACATTTTCTTGTGCTTTTACCGATGCACCAAAAGTCATCGCTATAAAAAGCAACGAATAAACAATTTTCTTCATGTGTTTTTAAGATTTTACTTTATAAAGATATTGAATCTTTGGTAAAATGACATGATAGAAGTTAGTTTTGACTAAAATGTATAAAAAAAGACGAAAAATATTCGTCTTTTGATTTTATCTTCTTTTACCAAATTTACCTCCTTTCGTATTTGTAGGTGGTTTACTTTTTCCTACTCTGGCTTGAGTTGTTGATTTTTTTACTGGCTTTTTAATTGATTTTCCTTTCGAATCTTTAAAATCTGGAGAAATTTCTTTTGTTTTTTTCGCTGATGATTTTTTTGATTTTGAAGCTGGTTTCTTTTCTTCGTGTTTTTCCGAATCTTTCGTCAAGCGATTGATTTCTGCTAATTCTTCTGCCGTTAAATCTCGGTGTTGACCAATTCCTACATTCAACGTTAAGTTCATAATTCGAACACGTTCTAATTTTTTTACACCATATCCAAAATATTCGCACATACGACGAATCTGTCTATTCAAACCTTGGATTAATGTAATTTTGAAAACGTTTGTACTTATTTTTTCGATCTTACATTTCTTTGTAACTTGATTAAGAATCGGAACGCCTTTCGACATTCGTTCGCAAAATTCATCCGTAATTGGTTTATCAACGGTTACGATATATTCTTTTTCATGATTATTTCCTGCACGTAAAATCTTATTCACAATATCGCCATCGCTTGTCAATAAAATCAATCCTTGCGAATCTTTATCTAAACGACCAATCGGAAAAATTCGTTCTCCAAACGAAAGAAAATCAACAATATTATCTGGATCTGTAGGATCTGTTGTACACGTAACGCCCACAGGTTTATTAAGCATAATATAAACCGCATGCTCCTTTTCGCGCGGTTCTATTTCGACACCTTTTACAGTCACCACATCATTTGGTCCTACAAATTGCCCAATTTTAGCAACTCGTCCATTAATTTGTACCAAACGATTTTCGATGTATTGATCTGCTTCGCGACGCGAACAAAAACCACTATCGCTAATATATTTGTTTAAACGCAAAAAATTAGTTTCTTCCATACTTGCAAAGATAGTTTTTTATCGATTTGAAATATATTTTGACAAAATTCTTTATCATTCTGCAAAACGATGAAACTTATTTATCTTTACAAAACCAAAGATTTTGAGAAATGAAAAAAATATTTTTTTTGAAAACTTGCGATACGTGCAAACGTATTATGAAAGAGTTTGATTTTACAGGTTTTGATTTGCATGAAATAAAATCGACTGCGATAACGGCTGAAGAATTAGAAGAAATGAAGAATTTAGCTGGCAGTTACGAAGCTTTATTTTCGAGACGTGCACAGAATTACAAAAAATTAGGATTGAAAGATCAACAGCTTTCTGAAGATGATATCAAAAATTATATTTTATCAGATTATACTTTCCTAAAACGTCCTGTCGTGGTAGATGGAGACAAAATTTTTATTGGGAATGAAAAGAAAAACTTAGAAGCACTTGGGCAATATTTGAAATAGAAATCACACATGAAAAAAACAATTTTATTGACTACACTTTTAATGAGCGCTAGTTTAATTGCTCAGAAAAAGAATGTCACAATGGAAGATGCTGTACTTGGATTATCGACGAATTTACGTATCGAGAATCTAAATCAAGTACAATGGATTCCGAATCAAAATGCGTACACGCAAAATGTAAAAACATCATACGGAGAAGCTTTAATCAAGAAAGAAGTTCCATCTCTTAAAACTGATACAATTTTTAGAAGTTCTCAATTTGAGAATAAAAGAATTCCTTCTTTGAATTGGATCAATGATAAGCAAGCTTATTATTCGACAAAAACAGGTTACAAAACAATTACAACTGCTGGTCAACAAAACGATTGGTTGAAATTACCTGAAAATGCAGAAAATATAGAATTCGACGCGACGAATAATCAAGTTGGATATGTGGTTGATAACAATTTATTCTTTCTTGATAAAACTGGAAAAACGCATCAAATTACCAAAGACGGCAAATATGAAATCGTGAATGGTAAATCGGTTCATCAAAATGAATTCGGTATTCACAAAGGAATTTTTATTTCGCCAAAAGGAAATTTAGTAGCGTTTTATAGAATGGATCAAACAGCGGTTACAGATTATCCTATTATCGATTGGTCGGTACAACCTGCGGTAAACAAAAACATCAAATATCCATTTGCTGGAACAAAAAATCATACCGTAACATTAGGAGTTTATAATCCAACCACTCAAAAAACGATTTTCTTAGAAACTCATCCAGAAGTTGATCATTATTTAACTTCGGTTACGTGGTCGCCAGACGAAAAACATATTTATATCGCGTTACTTTCTCGTAATCAAAAACATTTGGAATTGAATCAATATGACGCTGTTTCAGGGAAATTGATTAAAACATTATTCAAAGAAGATGATGCAAAATATGTAGAACCTCAAAATGAATTACATTTTATTCCAGGAAAAAATAATGAATTTGTTTGGTGGTCGCAACGCGATGGTTTTATGCATTTGTATCGTTTCAATACAGATGGAAAATTATTAAACCAAATTACAAAAGGAGATTGGATTGTAACGGATCTTGTTGGTGAAAATGCGAAGAAAAAAGAATTCTTAATTATGACAACAAAAGATTCTCCGAAAGATCGTCATTTATATGCGGTGAATTGGGAGAATGGAAAATTGCGTAAAATAACAACAGATGCAGGAACGCACAATGTTTCGGTTTCAACGAATGGTGAATATGCAATTGATAATTGGAGTAATGATAACACACCTCGTAAAATTGATGTGTTAGATGCGAATGGAAAATTCAAACAAAATATCTTAACTGCTCAAAATCCTTTAGCAAATTACAATACAGCGAAAGTTGAAAATGTAACGTTAAAGGCAGATGATGGAACAGATTTATATGGAAAATTAATCTATCCAACAAACTTTGATTCTTCGAAAAAATATCCAGTTATCGTTTATTTATACAATGGTCCTCACGCGCAATTAATCACGAATCGTTTTCCTGCAACAGGAAATCTTTGGTACGATCATTTAGCGGAAAAAGGCTATGTTGTGTTTACAATGGACGGACGTGGATCGGCGAATAGAGGTCTTAAATTTGAGCAAGCGATTCACGGAAATGTGGCAACTACTGAAATGAATGATCAAATGAAAGGTGTTGATTTCTTGAAAACTTTACCTTTCGTGGATGTGGAACGTATGGGAATTCATGGTTGGTCTTATGGTGGATTTATGACAACTTCTTTTATGTTACGTAAACCTGATGTTTTCAAAGTTGGTGTTGCTGGTGGACCAGTTTTAGATTGGACGCAATACGAAATTATGTACACGGAGCGTTACATGGAATCGCCACAAGATAATCCTGAAGGTTTCAAAAACACGAATTTAATTAACCGTGTAAAAGACTTAAAAGGTAAATTATTGATGATTCACGGAGCGCAAGATAATGTGGTTGTTTGGCAACATTCAATTGATTTTATTCGCGAAGCAGTGAAAAATGGTATGCAAATGGATTACTTTGTTTATCCTGGACATGAGCATAATGTTCGTGGAAAAGACCGTGTTCATTTGATGCAAAAAATTACAGATTACTTCGATTTATATCTTAAACCAGAAGGTACATCTCAAAAATAATAGTCAACAAAAAACCACTTCTTGCGAAGTGGTTTTTTGTTTTTAACTAAATTTTTCTAACTCTATAGCTTCTTCAAAAAACATTTTAAATTTATCCGATAATAATTTATTTTTAAATTTTACAATTGTATAAGAACTATCAAAAGCTATAATTTCTATTTCTGAATTTATAATTTGAAATATATTATTATTCCAAATTGAATCATTACCTTCTATAAATGGTAAATCGTTAGACAGTAAAATTACTTCCTCATCTAATGGAACTGCTGAAATTATACCCCAAATAAATTGAGTATGAACATCCAATATCTTGTTTAATTCTAAATCATTAAGAATAAAATAGTCATCGTCTAAATTTATGGGCAAAATATCATCACTCATAAAATCTATATCATTAAAAACCCATTTATAATTTTTAAAATTGATTTTTAAAGGTTCAAGTATTTTAGCTAAATTCGTATGAAAATCTAATTTATTTGATTTCTCTAAAATCCAGTTCATAGTTATTTTACTTCTTCGTAAATTCGAATTTTTGTCCTGCTTCTTCTACAGAAAATGTCTTTTTATCTTTTGCAAAAGTCAACTCCAAACCGCCTTGTTCATTCACAAATTTACCATCACCTTGATAATCTAACGGAATAGTTTGTCCACCAAAAACTAAATTCAATTTATCGTTTTCAGCTTTCAACACAAATTCTGCATTGATTTGTTTATTCGTAAATGTACCTTCGTATTCTTTTGGGTTAATCTTATCAACAGGTTTTGCATCACCCATATTGAATGTATTATTCTTCAAATCAATATCTGGTAAAGCTCCATTTGGATCCAATTTAATCGTCGAAACTTCTTTTGTTGAAGGCACTTTAAAAGTCCATTCTGTATTACGTTTCCAAACTTCAATCGGTAATTTAACTTCTTGCGAAGTTCCATCTTTAAAGTTTACTTGAACAGTAGTTGGCATTGGTAATTGTCCAAAATTTTCAACTTTCAAAATCAAGCCTTTTTTATAATCGCCATCTACATATTTTGCGCTGTTAATTCCTTGATCAATTGTCCATTTATTTAAGAACCAACCTCTCCAAAACCACGATAATTCCTCTCCCGAAACATTTTCCATCGTACGGAAAAAATCTTCTGGCGTTGGATGTTTATATGCCCAATATTTGATGTATTGACGCAATGCTTTATCAAATTTTTCTTCACCTAAAATTGTTTCACGCAAAACTTTCATTCCCGCTCCCGGCTTATAATACAACAACGCACCGATATTTCTTTCTCGCATATTATCCGGTTGAGTCGTTACAGGCTCAAGATTATCGCTGAATAAATAACTCGCCATTCGTTGTGCAGATTGTTTTTTGTAATATTCGCCATTGTTGAAATTCTTCGTCGAAATATCATTGACAAATGTATTAAAACCTTCATCCATCCAACCATGAACACGCTCATTAGAACCAACAATCATCGGGAACCAAATATGTCCAAATTCGTGATCTGTAACGCCCCAAAGACCTTCGCCTTTCGAGTTCATGTGACAAAATACAATTCCTGGATATTCCATTCCTCCTTCATTTCCTGCAACATTTGTCGCCGCTGGATAAGGATATTCGTACCATTGTTTTGAGTAATGTTCAATCGATGCTTTTGTATATTCTGTCGATCTTCCCCAAGCTTCTTTTCCATCACTTTCGACTGGATAAGCCGAAATTGCCAAAGATTTTTTACCACTTGGAAGATTAATTCGTGCTGCATCTAAAATAAATGCTGAAGAAGATGCCCAAGCAAAATCTCTTGTATTTTGAATTTTAAATTTCCATGTTTTAGTTCCTTTTGCAACTTTTGTCGCTTTGTTTACCTCATCAGCAGAACGAATAATAATGGTTTTATCACTCGCTTTTGCTTTGTTCCAACGATTCACTTCTTCTTTCGAGTAAACTTCGTTTTCATTCAATAATTCTCCCGAACCAACCACATAATGCGTAGACGGAACCGTAATACTTGCTGTTACATCTCCATATTCCAGATAAAATTCTCCTGGACCTAGATAAGGCAAAGTATTCCATCCCATGATGTCATCATAAACCGCCATGCGAGGAAACCATTGCGCCATCGTAAAAATCTTTCCATTTTTAGTTGGCTCTACTCCCATTCTATCGGCTCCATAATCTGGCGAAACAAATGAATATTCGATTTTTATTTTTGTTTTTCCTCCACGAGCTTTCAAATGATTAATCAAATCAATTTGCATGCGTGTATCCGAAACAGTGTATTTCGCTTCTTTTCCGTCGATTTGAACAGATTTAATTTTATAACCTCCTTCAAATTCAGAAGTTGAATCGCCATAACGGCTTCCAGAAATCGGTAATAAAGCACTTCCTCGAGATTCTTTTTTGAATAAATTTTGATCCAATTGTAACCACAAAAAGTCTAAATCATCAAAACTATTGTTGGTATATGTAATTTCAGTTGTTCCCGAAATTTCATTCTTTTCTTCATTCAAACTAACATTCAGATTATAATCTGCACGATTTTGCCAATAATTATGACCTGGTTTTCCACTCGCCGAACGAGTTTCTGTTGCATTATTCTGATAAAAAAATGGTTTGAAAGCTTCTTGATAATCGTATTTTGGTTTTTCTTGTTGACCAAAAACCGAAATCGAGAATAAACTTATTCCTAAAAGTAAGGGTTTGAAATAATTTTTCTTCATGTGTGAAATTTTACAGTAATTATAAAATTACCTCATATTTTTCAATACGAGGTAATTTCAACTTTATAATTATTCTAAAATTTTAGTTTGAAGCTTTTTAAATTCTTCTGGTGTTAATTTTTAGGTTGATTATAAGGTAAAGCAAGTAATAAATTTCAGTTTTTTCATTCTAATATTTTGATTAGATGAAATTAACATATTTGTACGCAATAAAAAAACTCATCCAAAAAAGATGAGTTTTCTATATTTTATTAATTTTTCTGAAAATTATTTCTTGTTTGCATAAAGAACTGGATTCAAATCCTCGTCATTATACATTTTCATTTGTTTATACACTTTCATGTATTTTTTACCTGCTTCAAAATCAGCCAACAATTCTTCAATCGCTGTTGATAAATCTTGATGTTGTTGATTCAAAACATCTAATTTCACTTGACAAGCTGCTTTATGCTCCGGTGTTGCATCCTCACGTTCTACCTCTTGTTTCATGTGATAAACCTTAAGCGATAAAATAGAAAAACGGTCTACAGCCCACGCAGGAGATTCTGTATTGTAAGTTGCATCTGCTTTTACTTCTACATTCGCATATTGTTGTAAAAACCAGCTATCCACATATTCTACCATATCTGTACGTTCTTGGTTTGATTTATCAATCCAACGTTTTAAGCTTAATGCTTCTACTGGATCAATTTGTGGATCACGAATAATATCTTCTAAATGCCATTGAACTGTATCAATCCAATTTTTTTTGTACAATAAATGAGCGATTAAATCTTCTTCGCTATATGGATTTTCGATTTGACGATTTACATCATCATATTTGTGATAATCATTGATACTTTGATTAAAAATAGACCAAGCTTTATCTGTGAATTTCATGTTTTGTTTTAGTTTATAAAATAAAAGCATTGTAATTGTATACGCAACTACAATGCTCTATTATCTAATTAAAAATATATTTTAATTTTCTTTTTTGTCAGAAGTACTTTCAGTAGCTTCTGATTTGTTATCATCTTTTGTTGCTTTCTTGAATTCGTTTAATCCAGAACCTAATCCTTTCATTAATTCAGGAATTTTCTTTCCTCCGAATAATAATAACACAACAAGTACGATTACGATCCATTCTTTACCTCCTAATCCCATACTGAATTGATTTTAATGCAAATATATAATTTATTTATTACATTCCCGCTACCCAAGAAGCAGGATTTTGTTTTGTTGTTCCACTCCAAATTTGGAAATTCATGACTGTTTCACCATCTCCACTTGTATAGATAATTCCTAAAGATTGACCACGTTTTACATCATCACCTTTCGAAACACTTACACTTGACAAGTTTGTATAAACTGAATAATATGAACCATGTCTTACCAATACAGATTTACCATTTCCAGATACACTCATTACAGCTTGAACAGTTCCTTCGTAAACGGCACGTGCATGTGCACCACGATAAGTTGAAATATCAACACCACTATTTTGTGTTGTAATATTAGATAAAACTGGGTGAGAATTAGAACCAAATCTACTTACAACCGTTCCTTTATCAACAGGCCAAGGTAAACGACCTCTGTTTGATGAGAACTCTCCCGAAATACCTTCAGAATCTGGACGTTCTGCAAAAGTTTCAGCTGGTTTTACCGCATCTACTTTTACGACACGTTCTTTTTCTGGTACTTTTACAACAACTTTCTGTTCAGCTTCTATTTTCGCTTTACGCTCAGCTTCTGCTTTTGCCGCAGCAATTTTACGTGCATCTTCCTCTTTTTGAGCTTTAAGACGCGCATCTTCTTCCGCTTTACGTTGTGCAATGATACGTTGACGTTCTGCTTCAGCTTCGCGTTCTAATTGTTCAAATTTAGCAACTTCTGTTTTTGCTGTAGATACGAAACTTCCAGTTGGATGATGAGTTAAATAAGATTGATACGCTTGTTTTGTATGCGCAGAACGTGCAATATTCCATGCTTTGGCATCATTCTCAATTCTTAAAATAGCTGTACGAGCAGATTTCGCGTAATCACCTTTCGGATTATCTCTTAAATATTCGTTATAAGAGGCAATAGAGTTTCCTCGTTTTGCTTCGTTCCAATCTTTTAAATCTTTTTCTGCTCGAATCTTCGCTTGACGAATTTCTTCTTCAATGATTGCTTTAATCTGTGCATCAATTTGACGTTGTTGTGCTTCTTTCGCATTGATTTCTGCAGCAATAACACCTTCATTTTTACGGAATTCTTCAACCGCTTTCTCTTTTGTTAATCTTTCTTTTTCAAGATTTTGACTAAATAAAGTTTGCTGAGAAAGTACTTTTTCTTTTTCGTCTTTCGCTTTTTCTTTTTTTGCTTTTTTCGTCTGAATATCAGTTTGTTTACCAATTATTTCATTTGCTTGTCCTAATTGAAAAGCCGAATATTTTTCTAAATATTTGATACGACGATATGCTTCTCCCAAACTTTTAGAAGAAAGAACAAAAAGTAATTTATTTTCAACAGATTTGTTCTTATATGCTCGAACCAAAACCTGTTTGTAGTCTTTTTTTAGCTCAACCAACTCGCGCGAAAGTTTATTAATCTCTAATTGAGTTAAATAAATTTCATCCTCGATAAAGCGTTTTTCTTTCGATAAGTTGTTAACTAATTTTGTTTGTACCTGAATTTTTTTCGTCAAATTCTGCACAAAATCAACATTTAACTTCGAATTTTGCTTATTAACCTCGAGTTGTTTGTTTAAGTTTATAATCTCTTTTTTAAGCTGAGCATTCTGTTTTTGTAAGTTCGCTTTATTGTAAGGAACCTGCGCAAACACTGATAATGACAACGTTAAAAGTACAGTTGATAAAACAAACTTCATTATTTTATTTCTTTTTTCTTATACCCATTTGGAATTGAGAACGGTGTGTTCGTTTCTTGAAACGTAAAACTATTATATTCCAAGTCTATTTGACGCGTTTTTTTCTCTTTTATAATAATTTTAACATTTTTCGGAAATTCCTCTGCTCCAGCTTTTATCCAATTGTCGTAAGCCAAATCAACTTCCATTTTTCGTTTTGGATCTTTCAGATGTGCTTCTTTCAATCGGAAACCATTATCAAAAACATATGTTTGTATATATTCGCCTTCTTTTGGAGAAGTCGCAATCGCTTGATTTTTATTATATGTAATCGTATATTGATTATCTGTAAAAGTAGCTGTATAATCTGTAGGATTTAGATCAACGAAAACTTTTCCTAACATCAAATTTTGTAATTTTTGATAATCGACAAAATCAACTTTCAATAATTTATTTGCAATAGAAAAATCTCCTTCATAATATGTTCCACCTAACTTTTCAAAAGCCGAAAAACCATCAGGCGTAATCAATGCGCGTGCACCTGTAAATCCAAATTTTGTAGCATTAACCCATATCTTTTGTCCATTTTTCACAGCAATTGTAGCATTTACATCTCCAGAAATTTCTTCTAAATCTGCCGTTACTTTTGCCTTAATCGTTAAATCTTTGAATGATGTTTTTTTTGACAAGGTTTGCTGAATAATTTTCGAAGAAGCTGAAACAACTTCTGTATTATCTTTATCTACTTTTGCTACTTTCTGAGTGTTACAAGCTGTTGCAAGAACTCCTAAACAAAAGATATACGTTAATTTTTTGATCATAATTTATTAAGCTTCGTGAGATTTAAAATCCAATTCTGAGTAATCTCCTAAACTGATACTGCGCGAAACACCGTAATATTTGGCATTGTTTCCGATCATTGTATCTGTAAGATTTGCATTACTGATGATTGAATTTTCTTGAATCAAACTGTTATCAATATTCGAGTTTTCAACAACTGTTCCATTTCCTAATGAAACAAAAGGTCCAATTTTCGAATTTTTAATCACAACATTTTCTCCAATAAAACATGGCTCGATGATTAATGAATTGTCAACCGTTGCTGATGCAGCAATTCCTTTAAATTCTTCTTTATCTAAGTTAAGAACACGAGTGTTTGTATCTACAGTAACGGCTTTGTTACCACAATCCATCCATTCGTCTACTTTTCCAAGCGTAAATCTATCACCCGCAGCACGCATATTTTCTAATGCATCCGTCAATTGATATTCACCTCCTTTTTGAATATCATTTTCTAATAAATATTCGATTTCTTTATATAGCTTTTGTCCATCACGGAAAAAGTAAATTCCGATAATTGCTAAATCCGAAACAAATTCTTTTGGTTTTTCTACGAAATCTGTAATAACACTGTTATCATCTAATTTCACAACGCCAAAAGCCGAAGGATTATCGACCTGTTTTACCCAAACAACGCCATCCGATTCCATATCTAATTTGAAATCTGCACGAAATAATGTGTCTGCATACGCCACAACCGTTGGTCCATCCAAAGCTTCTTTTGCCATCCAAATAGAATGCGCTGTTCCAAGCGGCTCCAATTGATGACAAATTGTTCCTTTTGCTCCTAATTTTTCTGCAATTGCAATTAAATCAGCTTCAACCTCAGCTCCAAAATCACCAATTACAAAAGCAATTTCGTCAATTTTTTCTGAACAAACCTTCGCAATATCTTCTACCAAACGATGCACGATTGGTTTTCCTGCAATTGGAATTAATGGTTTTGGTGTTGTTAATGTATGAGGGCGTAAACGTGAACCACGTCCTGCCATTGGGATAATAATTTTCATTTTATTTCTAAAAATATTTTTTGTTAGATTGATATTTTATAATTGAATTACTTCTTTTTTAGATTCTTCGACAAGCTCAGAATGACAAAAAAATTATTGTTTTCCTGTACTTCCGAAACCTCCAGCTCCGCGTTCAGTTTCATTTAAAGCGTTAGATTCTTCCCACTCAACCGTTTCGTGTTTCGCGATCACTAATTGTGCAATACGCTCCCCATCGTTGATTGTAACGGCTTCGTTTGAAACATTAGCTAAAATAACACCGATTTCTCCACGATAATCTGCATCAATTGTTCCAGGAGAATTCAAACAAGTTAAACCATATTTTAACGCCATTCCACTACGAGGACGAACTTGTGCTTCGTAACCTGCTGGTAATTCGATGCTCAATCCTGTTGGAATTAATCTTCTTTCCAAAGGTTTTAATTCGATTGGTGCATCAATGTTAGCTGTTAAATCCATTCCAGCCGATAAAGCTGTTTTATATTCTGGTAAAGCGTGTTTCGAGATGTTGATAACTTTTACTTTCATCTTTATTTTCTTAGTTTTTTAAGTGTATTTTTTTCCGCAAACGCAATAAACGCAATGTACACGATAAGAATCAGATTACCAATAATCAAATTAGAATCGAGAATGTAATAATTTGTACATGCTAAAGCAATTGCAACTCCCATGTAAAGTACAATTTTATTGACTTTATACGGAATCGGATAAACTTTCTGACCCCAAATGTACGAAATCACCATCATTACACCATACGCCAATAAAGTTGTCCAGGCAGAAACCATAAAACCATATTTTGGCAATAAAAAAACATTCAAAATAATAGTAATCGCACCACCAACCAATGAAATTATAGTTCCGATACTTGTTCTATCCGTTACTTTGTACCATGTTGAAAGGTTATAATAAATTCCGAAAAATAAATTCGCAATTAAAATAATTGGGACAATATCTAAAGCATTCCAATACGTTGAATTTGGAACAAATATTTTCTTAATCCAGTCAATATTTGCTAAAATTCCAAGAATTACAATATTACAAATGATACTGAAAAAGAACAAAATATTCGCGTATGTCTGTTTTGCATCTCCTTTTTTGGCAACTTTAAAGAAAAATGGTTCTATTCCCATTCGATAAGCTGTTACGAAAAGCGTCATTAATGTTGCTAATTTGTAACAAGCGCCATAAGAACCCGCTGCTGCTGGATCTATTAATTGTCGTTGAACTAATTTATCGAAATTTTCATTTAAAATATACCCCAAACCAGCAATCATAATCGGATAACCGTACAAAAACATTTGTTTGAAAAGTGATTGATCAAATTTGAATTGAACATGACGTACAACGCCTATTAATAATACAAATCCTAAAATACTCGCTAATAAATTCGCTATAAAAGGATAGGAAATCGCATTATCAAAACCTAAACCTAGCATAAAATCTTTCGAAACATAATACAACAAACCAATTGTCAAAACTGCTTGAAAAACATTCTGAATTACGCGAATTGTTGTATATAATATTGGTCGATTTTTAAAACGTAGAACTGCAAAAGGGATCACACAAATTGCATCAAAAAAAGCAATCCACGCAAACCACAAAATATATTCTGGGTGATCGCTATAATTTGCAGAATCTGCCAGAGGTTGTAAAAAAAGAAAAACTAAAACGAGCATTGCAGTAGAACTCATCACCATAAACCAAAAAGCTGTATTCAACACTTTTTGATACATTCCTTCTTCGGTTGCATAACGGAAAAATGCAGTCTCGAAACCAAATGTTAAAATGACATTCAGGAAAGAAACCGCAGAATATAATTGAGAAAACATTGCAAAATCTGAATTATCAACTTGCTTGATAATAAAAAAATTCAATGCTAAAATAATTACCCTCGGCAATATAGAGCCAATACCGTAGATAATGGTCTCACTAAAAAGCTTTTTATACAAAGTCGTTAAAATTTTTACAAAATTGAGTTTCTTTTCGTAAAATTCAAAATACCTAAGCTACAAATTAATTAACTTTGTCTATTCAATACATATATTATGATAGAGTTATCTAATCGTAAAGTTGGATTAATAGGGAATGGAAGCTGGGCAACTGCGATTGCAAAAATGCTGAATAAAAACCTTGAAACTTTCAACTGGTGGGTAAAAGATGAATACGTAAAAGGATATTTAGAGCGAAATAGACACAATCCAAATTATTTAACTGATGTCGAATTTAAGTCAGAAAAGCTTAAAATTTCAACGGATATCAACGAAGTTGTCATGAATTCGGATATCATCTTTTTGGTTGTGCCATCTATTTACGTTGTCGATTGTTTGAGTAAATTAACTGTTCCGTTGACAGATAAATTTGTAGTGACATCAATCAAAGGAATTATTCCAGATCATTATCAATTGGTTGGACAATATTTGTTTGATAAATTCGACGTAAAAGAAGAACAATTAGGAATTGTAAGTGGACCTTGTCACGCTGAAGAAGTAGCTTTGGAGCGTCTTTCATATTTGACAATTGCGGCGCAAGACGAAAACAAAGCACAAATTGCTGCGGATTGTTTGGCTTGTGATTTTATCAAAACAAAACTTTCAAACGATATTTACGGAACTGAATTTGGCGCGGTATTGAAAAATATTTACGCGATTGCAGCAGGTATAGCGCATGGTTTGGGTTATGGAGATAATTTCCAAGCAGTTTTGATGAGTAATGCGATTCGAGAAATGAATCATATTTTAAAAACTGCAAGTCCTATGAAGCGTAAAATTAACGATTCGGCTTATTTAGGCGATTTGTTGGTAACAGGATATTCGTTCTTTTCACGAAATCGAATGTTCGGAAATATGATTGGAAAAGGTTACACCGTAAAATCTGCTATTTTGGAGATGAATATGGTTGCCGAAGGTTACTATGCGACAAAAGGTGTGGCAATTATGAACGAGCAATACCAAATAAAAGCGCCAATTATCAACGCTGTTCATAAGATTTTATACGAAGATAAAAACGCAAAAAAAACTTTCGAAAAGTTATCTAAAAAATTAGATTAAGATGATTAAACAAGATTTTATTTCAAAATATATTCAAGAATTAAACAAAACATTGGCTCGAATTATTTCGTTAGAAGTTGGAAATGCAGATGAAGGTTTTTTGATTATTTTCAATCAAATGTTACAATCGTATTACAAAATTGATGACAATAATTTGTCGACTTTATTGGAAGAAAACGAAGAACTCGATCAATTTTTGTTGGCAGATGAATTGAAAAAGAAAAATATTTTGACGTTTATGAAAGCGATTCGCATTTATATAAATCGAGAAGATGCTGTAAAAGCAAAAGCATCTTACGAAGTCTTGAAACGCATTGAAAGCATCAATTCTGGAATTTTTCAATTTCCAACAGAAGAAGATAATTTAATTGCACAAGAACGAAAAGTTGTGGAAGAAAAAATGAGTAATTTGTAATAAAATCTTACATTTAAAATATTTAGAAAAGCTGAACAATAATTTGATTGTTGTGTTGGCTTTTTTTATTTTTGATTAAAACCTTCTATTGAAAAAGTTAAAAAAAAATTTGATTTCATCATTTGTTTTCATTTTTCTAATGATGAATATTATTGCCATTTTTCATGCATATAAATTCACTCATTTTATTGAAGTAGATCAATCATTCAAAAGAAAATCCCCAAATGATTTAACAACCTTCGAAAAAGTTAAAATGATTTTCTTAGGTGTTGAAAATCCTAAACCTTCATCCAATTTAGCTGTTCCGAAAGAATATAAAGTAGAGCGATTAAAGAGTAATGTTGAGCTTGAAATTTGGATAAAAAATGTTGAAAACGAAAAAGGAATTGTACTTCTTTTTCATGGATATTCATCAGAAAAAACATCGCTTTTAGAAAATGCTAATTATTTTAATAAATTGGGATATTCAACGATTTTGACTGATTTTATGGGAAGTGGAAATTCTGAAGGTTATCAAACAACCATCGGATTTTTTGAAGCCGAAAACGTGAAAACAGTTTATAATTTTGCATTAAAAAATCATAAAAACGTTATTTTATATGGAAATTCAATGGGCGTTTCCGCAATAATGCGAGCTGTTGCTAAAAAAGACGTAAATCCTTCCTCTATAATTATTGAATGTCCTTTTGGCACCATGAAAAAAACGGTTGATAATCGTTTCAAAAACATGAATATTCCAACATTTCCTATGTCTAATTTATTGACCTTTTGGGGAGGAACGATTAATAATTTTTGGGCTTTTGATCACAATCCCGAAGATTATGCAAAATCTATAAAACAACCGATTTTGCTGTTGTATGGTGAAAAAGATAAAAATGTGACAAATCAAGAAACACAACAAATATTTCAAAATATTCAATCCAACTCTAAAATTCTTAAAACATTTCCTGAGGCTGGTCATGAAAATTATTTGAATAGATTTGAACAAGAATGGAAACAAACTATTTCCTCATTTTTGGATAAAGTGAAATAATATTATTATCTTAACACATTTTAAATCAATCTACTATGGATAATATTCTTTCATTACTATCATCATTGCTTTGTTGTATTTTGCCTTTTGTGTTAATTTTTGGAATTGCTTTTTGGGCAAGTAAATCACGCGAAAAGAAACAAAATACTTTGTTAGCGCAAGTTCCTCCAAATGCAGAGTTTAAAGCAGTTTTGAGGTATAATTTTGGAAATCAACAATCAAAATTTTGGAAAATGAAAGCGTTTCAAGGAAGTGGTGTTTTATATGTTTTAGACGACAAAATACATTATATCACCACAAATAATCCGAATGATAATTTTACTTTTGACTTGAAAACTTCACAAATCAATTGGATTGGAGTTAATCTTACAAATGGTTTGTTGGAATGGTTTCAATTGAAAAATGGAGAAAAAGATTATTATTTCAATGTCGAAACTGGCATGTTTATTTTTAATATAAATTCTAAAAAAATGAAAACAACGCAAGTTTTTAATTACTTGAAAGAAGCGCAGAAAAAATATCAATAATGCTAAAACCACTTCACAACGAAGTGGTTTTTCTATATAATCAAAAAATCATCAACTCAAAACTTAATGATTTATTTTCCAATTTGTCCGTATCTTTGCGCAAACACAACAAAACAATGCAAATTTTAGACGGTATTAAACTGGCAAAAGAGATCAAACAAGAGATCAAGGAGCTGGTACAGAATTACAAGGACCAAGGAGTTCGTGTACCACATTTGGGTGCAATTTTAGTAGGAAGCAACGGCGCTTCTCAAACCTATGTTGACAATAAAATCAAGGATTGTCATTTTGTAGGTTTTGAATCATCAGAATTACGTTTACCAGATACAATTTCTCAAGAAGATTTAATTGCAGAAATTGAAAAATGGAACAATGATGATACATTGGACGGATTTATCGTGCAATTACCATTACCAAAACACATCGATCAAGAAGCGGTTATCAATGCAATTGATCCTAAAAAAGATGTAGATGGTTTTCACCCGATGAATTTCGGTAAAATGGCGTTAGAGATGGAAACATTTTTACCTGCTACTCCTTACGGAATTATGGAAATGCTAGAGCGTTACAACATTGATACAGCTGGTAAACATACAGTTGTGATTGGTCGTTCTCGCATCGTTGGTCGCCCAATGAGTATTTTGATGAGTAAAAACGGAAATCCCGGAAACAGTACAGTAACATTAACTCATTCGAAAACTCAAAATTTAGAACAATTTACAAAAGAAGCTGATATTGTGATTACCGCATTAGGTGTTCCAGGTTTCTTAAAAGCTGATATGGTAAAAGATGGAGCGGTTATCGTTGACGTAGGAATTACACGCGTTGATGACGAAACTAATCCACGAGGATTTAGATTAGCTGGTGATGTAGATTTTGATAATGTAAAAGAAAAAGCATCGTGGATAACGCCAGTTCCAGGAGGAGTTGGACCAATGACACGCGCTATGTTATTAAAAAACACATTGTTGGCATACAACAACAAAAAATAAAATTATGATACACATTGCATCAACAACTGCAGAAGAACAACAATTGATACAAGAAGGGAAATTATTGCCTGTAATGGAGCATTTTTACACAATTCAAGGTGAAGGAATGTATACAGGTGTGGCTTCTTATTTTATTCGATTAGGAGGTTGTGATGTTGGTTGCCATTGGTGCGATGTAAAAGATAGTTGGGATGCTGAAAAGCATCCCTTAACTAACGTTGATGAATTGGTAGAATTGGCGACTTCTCAAGCCAAAACAATCATCATTACAGGAGGAGAACCTTTGATGTGGGATTTGACTTATTTGACAAAAAAACTACACGAAAAAGGTGCAAGAATCCATATTGAAACTTCGGGTGCCTATCCGTTGAGCGGAGAAATTGATTGGGTTTGTCTTTCTCCGAAGAAATTAATGTTGCCGTTAGACGAAGTTTGCGAAGCTGCAAATGAATTGAAATGTATTGTGTTCAATAATCACGATTTTCAATTTGCTGAAGAACAAGCTGCTCGAGTTGGAAAAGATTGTACGCTTTTCTTACAAACAGAGTGGAGCAAACGCGACAAAAACCTTCCATTGATTGTGGAATATGTAAAAGAAAATCCAAAATGGCGTTATTCTTTACAAACACACAAATATTTGGATATTCCTTAGAAATTTATCTGTTTAAAATCAGTTCTATTTAGACTGAGTAAATTTTTTTAAGTTACTGAATTTCATTATTTTTACATCAAACAAAAAATTGAAATAATGAAAAAAATAGCTTTGATGAGTTTCGCGGCAATTTTGATGATGAGCTGCGGAGATTCTAAGAAAGATGAATCAACTCAACCAGAAATAGATTATAGTACAGCTCCATCAGAAGATGCTGAAACTTCTACAGCTACGCCTGCTACAAACAATCATATTGTTTTGAAAGCGAGTGATGATATGCGCTACGATAAAACTGAATTTACAGTAAAAGCTGGTGAAGAAGTAACTTTAATCTTAATGAATGCTGGTGAAATGTCAAAAGAAGCAATGGGACATAATTTTATTTTATTAAAACCAGGTTCTGATGCTTCTGCTTTTGCAAATACAGCGGCTTCTGCTAAGGCGACAGATTATATTCCGACCGAGTTACAATCAGAAATTATTGCACATACAAAATTGTTAGGTGGTAAAGAAAATGATCAAATCAAATTTACTTTAGAAGAAGGTACATACGATTTCTTATGTTCTTTCCCAGGACATTTTGCAACAATGAATGGAAAAATAAAAGCGGTTAAATAGATTGTGCAATTATTTTTTATGTCGAATATAGTTTTGGCACAAATATTGAAATATTCATGTACGTATAAGATTTAGTAGAGTAAATTTTGTCCTCATGTGTTAATTTTAAGCCTGTTTCTTAACAGGCTTTTTTATTTTACAAAAATTTATTGTTCAAATATTTAACACTTATTCCAAATATTTTCATTCTATAATTTCATAACTTGTTAGTCACAATCAAAAAAATACTTTATTATGGGAAAGAATGTAGCACATCAAATTGTAGAATTACTAGAAAAAGCGAATATAAAACGTGTTTATGCAGTAACTGGTGATAGTCTCAATTTTTTTAATATTGCAGTTAAACAAAGTGACAAAATTGATTGGGTTCATGTAAGACATGAAGAAGCTGGTCACAAAAATTCATAAAAAAATCCGCTCAACACGCGGATTTTTTAGTAATTATATTGATAAATTATTTTCTCCAATATTTATAAGCATTGATTAATCCATTTGTAGAAGCATCATGAGAAGTAACTTGCTCATCATTTTCTAACTCTGGTAAAATCACATTTGCTAATTGTTTTCCTAACTCTACTCCCCATTGATCGAAAGAGAAAATATTCCAAATAACACCTTGCACGAAAATTTTGTGTTCGTACATCGCAATTAAATTTCCTAAAACTTTTGGTGTCAATACTTCATATAAAATTGAGTTTGTAGGACGATTTCCTTCAAATATTTTAAAAGCTGCTAAGAAATCAATTTCTTCTTTCGATTTTCCTGCTTTTTCTAATTCTGCAACAACTGTTTCTTCATCTTTTCCAAATGCTAAAGCTTCTGTTTGAGCAAAAAAGTTTGACAATAATTTTGCATGATGATCGCCTAAAACATTCAATGAATTAGCTCCTGCAATAAAATCTGCTGGAATTAATTTTGTTCCTTGATGGATTAATTGATAAAAAGCGTGTTGTCCATTTGTTCCAGGTTCTCCCCAAATAATTGGTCCAGTTTCATAATCCACTTTTTTTCCATCTCGACCAACATATTTGCCATTCGATTCCATATCTCCTTGTTGAAAATATGCTGCAAAGCGCGATAAATACTGCTCATAAGGCAACAAAGCAACCGAATCTGCACCAAAGAAATTGTTGTACCAAATTCCTAAAAGCGCTAAAACAACTGGTATATTTTGATCTAAAGTTTCTGTTTTGAAATGCACGTCCATTTCATGCGCTCCCTCTAACAATTCTTCGAAATGATCGAAACCAACTGCCAAAGCAATGCTCAAACCAATCGCACTCCACAATGAATAACGACCGCCAACCCAATCCCAAAACTGAAACATATTTGCCGTATCAATTCCGAAATTTGCAACGCCTTCTGCATTGGTTGATAACGCTACAAAATGTTTCGCTACATCAGCTTCTTGCGCATCAGAATTCAAAAACCATTCTTTTGCAGAAAAAGCATTTGTCATTGTTTCTTGCGTCGTAAAAGTTTTTGAAGCAACTATAAATAAAGTTGTTTCTGGATTTATTGCTTTAAAAGTTTCTGCTAAATGCGTTCCATCAATATTCGAAACAAAATGAATATTCAAACGAGTTTTATAATGTTTCAACGCTTCCGTCACCATCACAGGTCCAAGGTCAGAACCTCCAATTCCAATGTTGACAACGTCTGTAATTTCTTTTCCTGAAAAACCTTTCCATTCACCCGAAATTACTTTTTCCGAAAAAGATTTCATCTGATCTAACACCTCATTAATTTGAGGCATCACATCTTTTCCGTCAACCAAAACTTCTTCATTAGAGCGATTACGTAAAGCTGTATGCAAAACAGCTCGTTTTTCTGTCACGTTGATGACATCTCCTTCAAACATTTGCTGAATTGCCGTATCAACATCCATTTCTTTCGCCAAATCAACCAAAAGTTGAATCGTTTCTGCATTAATTCTATTTTTTGAATAATCTACTAATAATGAAGGATATTGAATTGAAAATTTTTCAAAACGATTTGCATTTTGAGCAAATAATTCTTTGATTGATGTATGCTGAATCGTTTGAAAATGTTGTTCTAAAGCATTCCAAGCCTTTGTAGTTGTTGGATTGATTGTATTTAAAGCCATAATATTTTTAGTATTCTTTCCTTAACAAATTTAATCATTTCAACTTCATCTCAAAATCAATGTTGTCACGATAACGTTGTAGGAAACAAAAATTTAAGAAATAATTATCAATCTTCTCATGTAACCTTTTTAAAAACAATTCGTCTTATAACCAAAACAATAAAATATGCGCAACTATTTTTTTATATTAATCGTAACAATTTGTACAATTCTTCAAGCTCAAATTAAATTAAAAGGAAGTGTAAAAGACAGTAATAATTTGCCAATTTCATATTGTTCGATTGGAATAAAAAATTCAGAAGTTGGAGCAATTACAGATGAAAATGGTAACTTTTCTATCGAAATTCCAGAAAATCTATCTAAAAGTCAATTAATTTTTGATGCATTAGGTTATGATGAAATTTCAAAATCTATAGAAGAAGTTCAACAGAATTCAATTATAATCTTGAATGAAAAATCAATTTCATTGTCAGAAGTTACGCTTAAAACAGAAAAAATGAAAGAGAAAATTATTGGTCAAAAAACTCGTCCAATGCTTACTTTTTCTAAAATGTTTAATCAAAATGTACCAACAATTGAACAAGGAAATATTTTTGAAATTTACCCAAATACAAAACTAAATGCATTTAATTTTCATATTATTCCAAGTTCCAAATATGAAGAAATCACGTTAAAAGTTAATATTTACGTTGTTAAAAATGGTTTGCCAACAGAATCGCTTTTAGATGAAAATATTATTTATAAAACATCTACAACTGGATGGCAAAAAATTGATTTAACACCATATAAATTTCGATTCAAAAATGTGGATAAAATAGCTGTGACACTACAATTAGTTGATTATAAAAAGCTTGCTCAAGAAGATTTTGTTTTTGGTGTTTCTGCTAAAAAATCTTTAGCAAAAGACTTGTTGTTTAGATATCAAAGTCAAGGTAATTGGGAAGCTTCTGCAGGGGTTTTTATAGCTAACTTAGATATTTTATATTCAAAAGATAAATTGA
Source organism: Empedobacter sp. GD03861 (assembly GCF_029840885.1). NCBI lineage: Bacteria > Pseudomonadati > Bacteroidota > Flavobacteriia > Flavobacteriales > Weeksellaceae > Empedobacter > Empedobacter sp. GD03861. The sequence continues at coordinate 108,382 of NZ_JAOCDJ010000003.1, read as the reverse complement.
CTATAAATGAGGAAAAGCCTGAAGAAATTGATGCAAAAACACAAGAATTGATTTCATACTATCAGCATAAAGAGAAAGCTAAAAGGTCGATTTACGGAAAAAATAAGTCAGGAAAATATGTTGATATAAACGATGCGAAGATTTATTATGAAGAATATGGAGAAGGTGAGCCTTTGATATTTTTGCACGGAAATAATGGAAGTATTGAGGATTTTTATCAACAAATTCCATTTTTTGCGAAGCATTATCGAGTAATTGTTCTTGATACGCGCGGACAAGGTAGAAGTACCGATTTGACACATACACCTTACACTTACGAAGAATTTGCAAACGATTTACTTCAAATCATTCAAAAATTTAATCTAAAGAAAGTCAATCTTATTGGCTGGAGTGATGGTGGAAATACAGCTTTAATTTTTAATTCTAAATATCCTGAATTAGTTAATAAAATTGTAACTATTGGAGCAGTTCTTAATCCAAATGGAGTAAGCGAAGAACTGATTGGGAGTTTGAAAAGTTTAGCAAATAAACCTTCCGAAAACGCGAATTTACGCTTAATCGAATTGATGTTAAATGAACCAAATATTACGAAATCTGAACTAAATAAAATTCAGAATCCTGTATTGGTTATTGCTGGTGAAAAAGATGAAGTAAAAGAGAGTCATACGAAAGAAATTCAACAAAATATTTCAAAAGCAGAGTTATTGATTATTCCAAATTCGACACATTATGTTCCTTTCGAACAGCCAAAAATATTAAATGAAGCTATTTTGAAGTTTTTGAAAAAATAGGAACATAGGTTTAGTTTTCAATTTCTCCATATCTTTACTCCACTAAACCAACTCAATGAAATACATCACAGGTTTTTTTGTCCTTATTTGGCGCATTTGGATGATATTTTTAGCTGCAATTTATGTCCTAACAATAGGCGTTTTTATCGTACTACCTTTGGCAAGTTTCGAAAAAACATTCCCATATATTTATCCGTTAATTAGATATTGGGGCAAATTTGTGTTGTATGGAACGGGATTCAGAATAGATTACAAAAAACTTGTCCCCCTCGATCCAAAAGAAAATTATGTTTTTATAGCCAATCATACTTCGATTATGGATATTATGTTGATGTTGACGATTCTAAAACATCATCCAATCGTATTTGTAGGCAAGGCAGAGTTACTCAAAATCCCTATCTTTGGACGAATATTCGAGCGAATTTGTATCCCTGTCGACCGAAAAAGTGCACGTAGTAAAGCACTTGTTTATCCCGAAGCAAAGAAAAAATTAGACAAAAATCTGAGTATTTTTATTTTTCCTGAAGGAGGCGTAACAAACGACAAAGAATTCAAGATTTATTTGGATCCTTTCAAAGACGGAGCGTTTAACATTGCGATTGAAACACAAACGCCTTTGGCTGTTTTGGCGATTCACGGTGTTAATAAAATGTTTCCGTTTAATTGGTTTAGAGGTTATCCAGGAAAAATAAAAGTCCGATTATTGGAGACTTTCGAAACGAAAGATTTGAATGTAAAAAACGATAAAGTTGCTTTGAAAGAAGCTGCTTACAACATGATTTTAAAAGATTTAGAACAATGAAAAATTTAGTTTATATCGCATTAGGAACGGCTTTAACGGCGGTTAGTTGCAATAAACAAATCACTTCTAACACAGAAATTGAAGCAAAGGATAATCAAACTTTTTCTGATTTAGATAAAGCTCGCATCAAACATTTGAGTTTAGATATCGAAACTGATTTCGATACGCATCAAATCAAAGGTTCGGCGGCTTATACATTCGAAAATAATCAAGCAAAACAATTGATTTTAGATACCGAAAAGTTAACAATTGATTCTGTTTTATTAGCGAATGGTCAAAAAACAACATATAAATTAGGCGAAAAAGATTCGATCAAAGGTCAAGCATTAATCATAGATGTTACACCAAATGATACAATTGTAAAAGTTTTTTATAAAACTTCGCCTGATGCAAATGCCTTACAATGGTTAAATCCGCAACAAACGCACGATAAAAAACATCCATTTTTATTGTCACAAGGACAAGCAATTTTAACTCGTTCTTGGATTCCGATTCAAGATACACCAAGTGTTCGTCTTACATATGATGCGAAAGTAAAAACACCGAAAGATTTATTGCCTTTGATGAGCGCAATCAATCCGAAAGAAAAAAATGCAGAAGGAGTTTATACTTTCAAAATGCCTCAGCCAATTGCGCCTTATTTGATTGCTTTAGCTGTTGGAGATGTGCAATATCAACCAATTGATAACAGAACGGGTGTTTATGCAGAACCTGGATTATTGAAAGCTGCCGCTTGGGAATTTGCTGATATGGGAAAAATGGTGACTGCTGCTGAAAAATTGTACGGAAAATATCCTTGGGAACAATTTGATGTCTTGGTTTTACCACCTTCGTTTCCGTTTGGTGGAATGGAAAATCCGCGTTTAACGTTTGCTACGCCAACTGCTATTGTAGGTGATCGTTCGATGACGAATTTGATTGCACACGAATTGGCGCATTCTTGGTCTGGAAATTTGGTAACGAATTCTACTTGGGATGATTTCTGGGTAAATGAAGGATTTACAGTTTATTTCGAACGTAGAATTATGGAAGAATTAGAAGGAAAAGATTATGCGGATATGATTTCGGTAATCGGTTTTCAAGATTTAGAAACATCAATGAAAAATATTCCAGAAAAATATACTTCATTAAAAGTAAACATGAAAGGGGCAAATCCTGATGATGCTTTTTCTGATGTTCCTTACGATAAAGGTTATTTATTTTTGAAAATGTTAGAAGATAAATATGGACGAGAAAAGTTTGATAAATTCTTGAATCAATATTTTTCTTCGCACGCTTTCCAAACAATGACTACAGAAAAATTTGTCGAATATTTGAAAGCTAATTTGACAAATGGAGACGATTCTTTTGTTCAAGAATGGATTTATAACATAGGTTGGCCAAAAGATTTGAAAAAACCTACTTCAAAATTATTCGATTTAGCAGAAGCACAATTACAGCAAGATATTACAAACGGAAGAAATAAAGTTGCACCAAAAAAAGTGGCAATTTCTACGAAATCTACAAACGAATGGGTTCATTTTATTCGTCAAATTGATACGACTAAAAACACAAAGGAAGATTTAGCTTATTTGGATGCTATTTATGATTTTACGAATTCTAAAAATCCAGAAATAGAAACAGCTTGGTACGAAAAAGCATTTTTAATGCATTACGATAAAGTCAACACAAATGCGAAAGAATTCTTGGTAAATGTTGGTCGTCGTAAATTTTTAGAGCCTTTGTATTTAGCATTAAAAGAATCTAATCAATTAGATTTAGCGAAGAATATTTACAAAGATGCACGTCCAAATTATCATTTTGTTGCGCGTCAAACAATTGACACAATGTTAAACTACAAACCATAAAACATGGCGATTGTAGCATATACAGACGGTTCGTCGTTGGGAAATCCTGGTCCAGGAGGATTTGGTTGTATTTTGTTGGAAACCGAGAAAAAAGTCAAAAAAGAAATTTCTCAAGGTTTTCGATTAACAACGAATAATCGAATGGAATTGTTGGCAGTCATTACGGCTTTAGAAACACTAAAGTTTACCAACACGGAGATTACCATTGTGACGGATTCTAAATATGTGGTAGATGCTGTGGAAAAACGTTGGGTTTTTGGTTGGGTGCAAAAGAATTTCAAAGGAAAGAAGAATGCTGATTTGTGGAAAAGATTTTTAGAAGTTTATAAAATTCATCGCGTAAAATTTCAATGGATAAAAGGTCATGCTGGACATCATTGGAACGAAGAAGCTGATAAATTAGCGGTTGCGGCAGCAAATAAACCAGAAAATTTTAAGATAGATTCTTACTTCGAAATTCATCAAAACGAAGAATAATTTTCTACTTTTGTGAGGCAGAGAGAAAAATGAAAATGAAGACGTTGTGGAGATTTCTCCCACTAATTTTAATTACAATTTACAGTTGTTCATCCAAAAAAGAAAAAGGTGAACTTGTCTACTTTAGTGGACGAATCGCGAACGCACAAACTGATAGCATTTACCTATTATTGAATAATCGTGAGAAAGCTTTTGCTTTAGATTTTGATGGAAACTTTTCGGATACAGTTCAGTTAGTTGACGAAGGTTATAAGACACTTTCCATCGAGCGCGAAGAGTTTACAATTTATTTGATTCCAGGTGATAGTTTGATTCTAAATACAGATTTAAAACATTTGGAGAATAATTTCAAATTCTCTGGAATAGGCAAAAATCGAAACAATTATTTGGTTGACAAAAGTTTTCAAACGGATAAATTCTTAACTGATCATACCGAATTGTTTAAACTTGCTCCGCCAGATTTCAAAAATCAAATCAAAAATTTTCATCAAAAAGTTTTCGAAGATTTAGAGAAATTAGAAGTTAATTCTTCGTTCATCAAAACAGAAAAAACGAATTTGAATTACGATTTTATCAATTTGTTATACATGTACAAGGATTCGTACACATATTACAATCCTGCTTCTCAGCAATTACCTGTTAATTTTTTGACAGAATTAGATGAAATCGATTTAGATAATGACGAGGATTATAGAACGTATCAGAGTTACCGCAATATTGTCTTAACAAACTTACAAGAAAAATTATATCAAGGTCTTTCTGCGGATGCTTTATTGGAAAACATCAAAAGTCAATCGATAAAAAATGGATTTATTAATTCATTAATTTACGAACTTGATCCAAAAGATCCGAATAGCAACGGAATTTATCAAGCGATACAAAAACATTGCAATTATCAACCTTGGTTGGACGAAGCTGCAAAGAGAATGAAAAAAATTAGTTAATTATTTACGGATATAAAACAAAAAGCCACTTCTTTTCGAAGTGGCTTTTATTTTTATAATATCTTATTGTCTTTGCCTCACAGCTTCGTAAACACAAATCGCTGCTGCGTTACTCACATTTAACGAATCTACAAACCCTAACATTGGGATTTTGATTAAAACAGCTGAATTATCAGCCCAAAAATCTGAAAGCCCTGTCGCTTCTGTTCCTAAAATAATCGCTGAAGATTTTGTGAAATCAGTCTCGTATAAATTCTTCGTTTCCTCTCTCAAAAATGTGGAAACAACTTGAATATTTTTCGACTTTAAGAAATCCAAAACAGCCTCTTTACTTGCTGATGCAATTTGATTAGTAAACAATGTTCCAACCGAAGAACGAATCACATTCGGATTGAAAAAATCGACTGTTTCATCACAAACAATTACAGCATCTACTTTTGCTCCATCTCCTGTTCGTAAAACTGCACCAAGATTTCCAGGCTTTTCTACCGCTTCCAAAACAACAACCAATGCATTTTCTGGCAATTGTAAATCAGTCAATGTCGAAGATTTCGTTTTATAGACACCAATAATTCCGCCTGTCGATTTTCTATACGCAAGCTTCTCAAAAACTTGTTTGGTAATTGTAAATACTTTTGCTTGTCCAAAATCTATTGATTTGTTATAAATATCTTCGCAAATATAAATTTCAACCGCTTCGTAACCACCTTTTACAGCTAATTCATTTTCTTGTGTTCCTTCCACAATAAATAAACCTTGATTTTTACGTTCTCTCGATTTTTCTTGCAATTTCAGCAAGTTTTTAATCCTTGGATTTTGAAGACTTTCTATTAACATTTTACAAAATTACTCGAAATTCTTTGAAGTAGATTCAAATTATTTCATTGTTGCTAATTTTTTACTTACAACTTTTACTAACTTATATTTTAATGAAGATGCATCTGCTGGTGGATTTTCAATTTTAGATTTTGAAACAATAATTTGATATTCATAACCTGGTTCATGCTCAAATCCTTCAATCTGATTATAAAAATATTGCCACTCAGCTGCATTTGCTTCTTTTACCATCATACATTGCATTTTCGCAACTCCTGCAGTACATTCTCTTGTTTCTGGAGCTACTGTTAACAATTCTTCTCCTTGTTTCAATTCTTTAGTTGAAGCGCAAGAGGCAAATAAACCAATACTTAAAATACTTGATAAAATAATTTTTTTCATAGTATATCATATTATTGTTTGACAACAAATATTATGCTAAAAACTTGCTCAAACTTCAAAGTAAATTCATTTTCAAAAATTTAACTTGAATATAAATAACTTAATCACTTGTATTTTTTGTTGTACCTTTGCACCTTAAAATCAGAATTTTCGTATGACCAAAGATGGAAAAATGGAGTTGATGGCTCCTGCTGGGAATTTCGAATCGTTACAAGCAGCTTTAGATAATGGAGCTGATTCTGTATATTTCGGAGTTGAGCAGTTGAATATGCGTGCGAGAGCATCAATAAACTTTACAATGGACGATTTACCAGAAATCGTAAAACGTTGTGAGGAAAAAGGTGTGCGTTCTTACCTTACTTTAAATACAATTATATACGATCACGATTTATCTTTAATCAAAAACTTATTGGACAGAGCAAAAGAAGCTAATATTACGGCTGTTATTGCAATGGATCAATCGGTTATTGCCTATGCAAGACAAATTGGGATTGAGATTCATATTTCGACACAAATTAACGTTACGAATATCGAAACAGTAAAATTTTATGCAATGTTTGCTGATACAATGGTATTGTCGCGTGAATTGAGTTTGAAACAAGTGAAAAAGATTTGTGAACAAATTATCAAAGATGATGTTCGTGGACCGAGTGGAAATTTAGTTGAAATCGAAATTTTCGGTCACGGAGCATTGTGTATGGCTGTTTCAGGTAAATGTTACTTGAGCTTACATTCGCACAATTCTTCTGCAAATCGTGGAGCTTGTAAACAAAACTGTCGTAAAAAATATACGGTAATCGACCAAGAATCTGGTTTCGAAATCGAATTAGATAACGAATACATGATGTCGCCAAAAGACCTTTGTACAATGGAATTTTTGGATGAAGTGGTTGATGCTGGTGTAAAAGTATTGAAAATTGAAGGTCGTGGACGTGCTCCAGAATACGTTGCAACTGTAATTCGTGCGTATAGAGAAGCGATTGATTCTATTGCGGATAAAACATATTCAAAAGAAAAAGTGGATTACTGGATGGGATTATTGCAAACTGTTTATAATCGTGGTTTTTGGTCTGGATATTATTTAGGTCAAAAATTAGGAGAATGGTCTGCTGTTCCAGGTTCTATGGCAACTCAGAAAAAAGTTTATATCGGAAAAGGAGTTCATTTCTTCCCAAAACCAAGTATTGGTCAATTTGTAATTGATGCCTATGATTTGAAAATTGGAGATTTAATTTTAGTTACAGGACCAACAACTGGAGCCAAAGAAATGGTGGTAACAGAAATGATGGTGGAAGATGTAAAATCTGATACAGCTAAAAAAGGTGATTCGATTACAATTCCGATGGAATTTAGAATTCGTCCATCTGATAAATTATACAAATTAGTAAAAGTAGAAGAGCCAGGAACACAACAAAATAGTGTTGAAGAAGGCGCTTATTCTCATTAAAAAAATAGTTATCAATGGTCATTATTACGTTACAACGCGATAAATGCATCGGATGCAACTATTGTTATGAGTTAGCACCAGAACGATTCAGAATGTCAAAAAAAGATGGTAAATCTGTTTTATTAAAAGCAATTGATAAAAAAGGTTTCCACACGTTGAAAGACCCTGATCATTCTATCGCAGATAATTGCGAACGTGCTGCCAAAGCTTGCCCTGTAAATATAATTACAGTAAAAGAAATTTAGGTTAAAACATTAGCTATATAAAAGTCCATCAAAATTTTGATGGACTTTTTATTTTTTTAATTTTATTTAATTAATATACAAATTCATAAAAGATATTTACGGTTTCCCTTTTTTTTATAAGCAACCTTTTTACCATATTTGCATCTAGATAATAGAATTGATAACGAAATTAAAAATGTCAAAACCGAAGAGAATTCACAAAACTTACAAAAAGTCTTTGTTTAGTAAAATGAAAGTAAAACCTGTTAACTTATTGTTATTTATGGCAATCGCTTGTTTTATTTTTGTTTTAGTTTTTCTAAATTAATTGGAATTTATTACTCTCTACTTTTTTACTTTAATAATTTCTTAACTTCGTATCAAACTACGAAGAAATGACAAAGTCTGAAGCTAGAAAATATTACCGAACGTTAAGAAAATCATTCACCAAAGAAGAAGTGAATAGTTTCAGTGAGCAAATTTTTGAACACATTAAACAATTAGATTTTTCTACAGATCAGACTTTTCATATTTTCTTACCTATCGAAAAAAATAACGAAATCAATACTTATCCAATCATAAATTGGCTATTTCAGCAACAAAAAGATGTGGTTTTGTCTTTGGTTGTTGGCGATGATATGATTAATTGTAAAGTAGAAAAAGGTTTCGAAACGGTATTAAATTCACTTCAAATTCCAGAACCCACTCAGTATTCAGAAATTGATTCTAAAGCGATTGATGTTATTTTTATTCCAATGTTCGTTGCCGATAAAAAAGGAAATCGCGTCGGATACGGCGGGGGATATTATGATAAGTTTTTGGCAAGATGTAAACCTAATTCAAAAAAAATAGGTCTAACTTATTTTAGACCTATTGAATATATTGAAGACGCTTATTTCGGCGATTTTCCTCTTGATTTTTGTATTACTCCTGATGGAATTGAATCTTTCTGAATCGAGTCTTGTTTCTCATTTAATGTTCTGAAATAGAATTTAAACTCTCGTTGAAATTTGATTGGCTCTTGTTTTAACACAAATACCCCAACATGATTATTGGTTTCGATTAATTTTTTATCCGAATTGAAATAATTAATTGTATACGCAATTCGCTTGATAGAGTCAGGTGTAATTGAATCTTTTGGTAAAATTGCAAATTTAGAAACGGAAGTAAATGTTACTTTTTTTGAACGAAGTTCTCTCAATAACGAAAATATTTCGGTCGTATCTTTTTTAGGAAAATAAGATAACAATTGATCTCTCAACAAACTATCAACAACCGTATCATTGGTATTAGATGCCAGTGCCGAAAGCTCGAAAAACTCGCGCAATTTTTGCTTTGCAATAAAATTTACAGCTTCTACCGAATCCATTTTATTACTTACTGTCGATGCTTCGTTTTTGTAACCTTTTATTGCTTCTGGGTTATAATCTCCTTTATATTTATCGTCTTTGCACGATAATATCATCCAAACACTCATCAGCAATATCATGCTAAACTGAACTATTTTACTTATCGTTCTCATCTTGTTGGATTTTAAATTTTAATTTCACAATTTTTCCATTTTTCCTTTCCGATTCGATCAAAGAAAAATTCTTTAACGACGTCGTAGGCATTGTAACTAAATTGATATATTGTTGTTTAGAAAGAATCTCTACACCAAAAAAATCATTGTCATACACTTGATAAATCAACGCATCATCCGCAATCATTTGATTTAGCTTAGAAATTCGTTGTTTCAAATCTTTTGCTGAATTCGAATAATAATACAGCATAATCTTATAATCATCTGGCTCTAACAAAAGCTTTTCTGGCTGATTATATTGATGCAAATTAACCTTAAATGTATCTTGTTTATAGTAAGGCGAACTCACAAACATCTTGATTGTATCTTTTTGCGATTCGAATTTGATACAACCTGTTTTGGTCGATAAATAAAGTGGCGTAAAACCATCTCTAATAATTGTAACCTCAACAGAATTGGTAATTGCAGCTTGTCTGTCCGAGTCTACAAAACAAAATTCGTACTCGCGCTGACCAAAAATTGAATAATAAATAGTTGCGCCAATTCCGCTAAACAAAACAACTGCAGCTGCTATTATTGAAATCAATTTTAGCTTGGGTTTTGTTTTAACAGGTTCCTCTTTTGCAGGAATTATTTCTTTTTCTGTTGATGGTTTAACTTCTGCTGGAATCTCTACTTCAGATTCTTCTGGAGTTATATGTTCTGATGAAAAACCTTCGTTTTCTCTTGCTTCAATCGTCGATTCTTCAGCTTTATTTGGGCCAAAATGTTCTATTTTTTGAACATTAAGAAAGTGCGCCCAATTTTTAAATCCACAATATTGCGCCAAAAGATTGAGCATATCAATACGCGGAAGCTTCTTAAAATCTGACTTAAAATACGTATAAAACCACTTTTCGCTAACGGTAGATCTGGTTTTATTGAATAAATCGTCTTGGAAAGATGTAATTTCTTGCCCCTTCCAATCGGAGATATTATCGGATTGAGCAGAATTTTCTTCTAAAAATCGATTTGAAATCGTTTTTTTCAGAATTTCGAAAATTTCTATATCTGTAAATTTGCTCAAAAAATAAAATTTATAAATTTGGTTTTCAGTATTTTGTAAAATAATTTCGATTTTACAAATTGTCTTTTAATACAACTACAAATAAAATAATTTTTTTGATATGTTGAGTTGTATTTCTTTATTAATGCGTTGTTAAATGATTTCTTTTGTTGTAAAACATTTGTTGAATATTTGATGATTGGATTACAATCATCTTACAACTATTTTGCTTCGAAAAACTTTGATATCCGCTTAACTTTGGTTCAACAAAATGATTGAAAAATCAACAAAAACAAAAAATCAATTAAACATTAAAAAATTAAAGTTATGAAAAAATTAGCATTAAACGTAATCGTATTAGGAGTAATCGGAACTGCATTTGGTTTAACATCTTGTAATTTATTTGGATCGAAAGAAACAAAAACTGAAACAGAAGTAAAAAATGACACAATTACAACAATCGAAGATTCAGTAAAAATTGATTCTGTAGGAAAAGATTCTGTTGTCATCAAAGATTCGGCAGTTGTAAAAGAAACTCCTGTAAAAGTTGAAACAACGACGACTACAACAACAGAGAAAAAATAATTTGTAGAATAGATTAAACAAAAAAAATCAAATGAAAAAATTAGCGTTATTCGCTTTCGCAGCGATTTCTTTCACAGCAATTTCTTGTAAACAAGAAGCAAAAAGTATTGGAGAACCAACAACAGTTGCTGAGGATTCTGTAAATGTTGATAAAGCAGAAATTCCTGCGGCAGATTCTGTAGAAGGAGTTACGGTAGATTCTTCGAAAACTGTAAATCCAGCAGAAACAACAAAAGATTCTGTTGCGAAATAGAACTTGAAAACTCAATAAAAAATCCGCTTTATGAGCGGATTTTTTTGTTTCTATATCTAAGATTAAGATTCTTTCAATGATTTAATATCAATCACAAAACGGTACTTCACATCAGATTTCATCATTCGCTCGTATGCTTCATTAATATTTTGAATATCGATCATTTCGACATCAGACACAATATTATGTTCTCCACAAAAATCTAACATTTCTTGTGTTTCCTTGATTCCTCCAATTAAAGATCCTGCTAAATTACGACGTTTCATAATCAATAAACCTCCGTGAACAGCATCTAAAGGCTCGATAGCTCCAACCATACACATTGTTTTATCTAATTTTAATAATTGTAAATATGGATTAACATCGTGTTTTACAGGAATTGTATTCAATAAAAAATCAAATGAATTTGCATGCGCTTTCATTTGTGTTGCATCTTTCGAAATCAAAACCTCATCAGCTCCAAGTTTCTTTGCATCCTCACCTTTAGATTCGGATGTTGTAATCATTACAACATGTGCACCCATTGCTTTTGCAAATTTAACGCCCATATGTCCCAAACCTCCAAGACCGATTACACCAACTTTATCGCCCGATTTTACATTCCAGTGACGCAAAGGCGACCACGTTGTAATTCCCGCACACAACAATGGCGCAGCAGCTTTTACATCGATATTTTCGGGTACGTGAAGCACAAAATCTTCTTCTACCACGATGTTTTCTGAATAACCACCGTAAGTGATTCCACCATGTTTCGAGTTTTTAGAATTGTACGTTCCTGTAAAACCATTTTCACAATACTGCTCCAAACCTTCGTCGCAAGAATGACAATGTTGACAAGATTCTACCATACAACCTACTCCAACCAAATCTCCAACTTTGAATTTTGTCACTTCAGAACCAACTTCTTTTACTCGACCAATAATTTCGTGACCAGGAACAACCGGATAATTTGGTTTTCCCCAATCGCCTTTCGCTGTATGAATATCGCTGTGACAAACTCCACAATACTCGATATCTATAAAAATATCTTTCGCATGTAAATGTCGACGTTCTATTGTGTGTGGCGCTAATGGATCAGTTTCATTAAACGCTGCGTATGTTTTTGTGTTCATTATTTTTAAAATTTTTAACCCTATAAAATTAAAAAATCTACCTGAATAATCAGATGGTTTTGAATGAATTAAATTATAATTATTTCAATTTTTTTATTCCCATGTTCCATAAAGTGAACGCATATTTATCAGCTGTTTCATTGATCACAACTTCTGTCGAACGACCTGCTCCGTGACCAGCTTTTGTTTCAATTCTGATTAAAACTGGATTATCACACGCTTGTTTCGCTTGTAAATTAGCCGCAAACTTGTACGAATGCGCAGGAACTACACGATCATCGTGATCTCCTGTTGTGACTAATGTAGCAGGATAACATGTTCCTTCTTTTACATTGTGAACTGGTGAATATCCTTTCAAATACTCGAACATTTCTTTACTATCATCAGCTGTTCCATAATCATAGCCCCAACCTGCACCAGCAGTAAATGTATGATAACGTAACATATCTAAAACACCAACCGCAGGCAATGCTACTTTTGCTATTTTTGGATTAATTGTTTCTGTTGCTCCAACTAATAAACCTCCGTTAGATCCTCCTGATAATGCAGTAAAATCTGGTGAAGTGTAATTGTTTTTCTGTAAATATTCTGCAGCAGCAATGAAATCATTAAAAACATTCAATTTATTGAATTGACGCCCTCCATCGTGCCATTTTTTACCATATTCTCCACCTCCACGTAGGTTTGGAACAGCGTAAACTCCACCATTTTCAATCCAAGCAGCAGTTGCTGGACTAAATCCTGGTGTTAAACTAATATTGAATCCGCCGTATCCATAAACGATTGTAGGATTTTTACCATTTTTCTTCAATCCTTTTTTATACGTAATAATCATCGGAACTTTTGTTCCATCTTTTGACGTATAAAAAACTTGTTCAGAAATGTAATCATCTGAATTAAATTTCACATTTGGTTTAATGTAAACATCCGAAGATCCCGTTTCTACATTGTATTTGTAGCTTGTAGATGGTGTGATATAATTTGAAAATCCGAAATAGATTTCTTTCTCTGATTTTTTCCCTCCAAATCCTGATGCAGAACCAACTCCGGGCAATGTAATTTGACGAACTTTTGATCCATCATATTTGTATTGTTCTACAACCGAAATTGCATCTTTTAAGTATTTAGCAAATAAATAACCTCCTCCTGTAGAAACAGATAATACATTTTCAGTTTCTGGAATAACTGTTTTCCAAGCAGCTTCGCTCAAATCAGAAATAGTTGCTTTAACTACTTTATTGTTTGGAGCTTTGTTATTTGTAAAAATGTAGAAAGTCTCTCCATCATTATCAATCACAGAAGTATTTGTGTCAAAATTATTCACAATCGTTTTGATTGGACTATTTGCTTGAGACAAATCTTGATAATACAACTCATTTCCTGTTGTTGTATTCGCAGCTGTAATAATTAAGAAACGCTCATCATCCGTCAAATAAGCACCAACATAACGACGAGGAGTTTGAGTTCCACCAAAAATTAATTGATCTTTTTTCTGAGCTGTTCCTAATTTGTGGTAATATAATTTGTGTTGATCTGTTTTTTCTGATAATTCAGATCCTTTTGGTTTATCATAAGAAGAATAATAGAAACCGTCGTTTCCTTTCCAAGCTGTTCCAGAGAATTTAACATCAATCAATGTTTCTCCAACTTGAGTTTTATCTTTTGCATTCAAAACAATTACTTTTCTCCAGTCCGATCCACCTTCTGAAATAGAATATGCAACTAAGCTTCCGTCTTTAGAAAAACTAACATCAGCCAACGAAACAGAACCATCTTTTGAGAATTTATTCGGATCTAAAAAAACTTCTTCTGCTCCATTTTCACCTAATTTACGATACAAAACTGAGTGTTGTTGTAAACCATCATTTTTGTAGTAATACGTATAATCTCCTTCTTTGAAAGGCGTCGAAATTTTCTCGTAATTCCAAATATCCGTCAACGATTTTTTCAATTGCGTACGTAACGGAATTTTATTCAAATAAGCATAAGTTGCTTTATTTTGTTCAATTACCCATTTCTTCGTGTCCTCAGACAAATCGTCTTCCAACCAACGATATGGATCTTGTACATTCTCTCCAAAATACGTATCAACATGATCAATTTTTTTTGTATCTGGATACTTTTTCTTATAACTCTGTGCATTCACTCCTACCATAAGGGCAACATTAAATAAAATAAAAGCAGTTTTTTTCATTTCTTCTTAGTATAGCTATTTTGGTAAAGATAATAAAATCAAAAAGATAAATTGGTATTGAAAAAAATGATTTATTTTTGGGCAAAATCCTCTCAGATTTTAATTGAAATGAATACTTACAACTTCGCGGCAACTTAACGTTAAATTCATTTTGATTTAAAAATTTATCAAGTATTTTTAATTTGAAAAACCAAAAAAAAATGACTTTAGAAAAGTCTTTAACAGCCAAAATTGGGTCTATTTTTTCGTTGATTAAACAATCTTTTTCAAGCGAAAACTTAGATTTAACCGCGTTACCAATCAAAAAATCAGTCTTTCTATTAGCAATTCCGATGATGTTCGAAATGGTGATGGAATCTGTCTTTGCATTGGTCGATTTATATTTTGTAGGACATTTAAAAGAAAGCGCTTTCGCCATACAAACCGTTGGTCTTACAGAATCTTTATTAACAATTGTTTATTCGATTTCAATCGGAATAAGTATGGCTGCAACTGCCATTATTGCACGAAGAATTGGAGAAAAGAAACCCGAAAAAGCTTCGGAAAGTGCTTCGCAAGCAATTTTATTATCGATAATCATTACAATTCTGTTGAGTATTTTCGGATTTATATTCGCCAAAGATTTATTGATTTGGATGGGATCATCTGAACAAGCCGCAGAATACGGGAAGAATTTTACTAAAATAATGATGGCAAGTTGTTTATCAATTGTGTTATTATTCTTGATTAACGGAATTTTTCGCGGAGCTGGAAATGCAGCAATTGCGATGAAAAGTTTGTGGTTAGCTAACGGAATAAATATTATTCTGTGTCCAATTCTTGTTCGCGGGTGGTTCTTTTTTCCTGAAATGGGATTAGAAGGAGCTGCCTTAGCAACTGCTATTGGACGAAGTGGTGGTGTGGTTTATCAATTGTATTGTTTAACGAAAAAAGATTCATTAATTCAAATCAAATGGAGCTATTTCCTTCCAAAATCTAAACTAATTATCAATATTGTAAAAATTGCAGTTCCTGCTATTGTACAATACATTATTGCAAGTTGTAGTTGGATTATTCTCGCTCGAATTGTTGCTCAATCTGGTGGAGAAATTGCATCGTCTGGTTATCAAACTGCTTTACGATTGATGATGTTTTTTATGTTACCTGCTTGGGGGTTGAGCAATGCTGCGGCAACTTTAGTTGGTCAAAATTTAGGAAATAAAGATCCCGAAAAAGCAGAAAAATCAGTCCTTATGACCATGAAATTTAACATCATTTACATGTTGATTGTAAGTATTATTTTCTATGGATTAAGCAATTATTTAGTTTCAATTTTTACAACAGAAGCGCATATCAAACTTGTTGCAAAAGAAGGAATGTACATTCTTGCAACTGGTTTCTTATTATACGGAATTGGAATGGTAATGATGAATGCTTTTAACGGCGCTGGAGATACAATGACACCAACCATCATCAATTTTGTTGGATTTTGGTTATTCCAAATTCCATTAGCGTATGTGTTGACGTATCATTTCAACCTAAAAGAAGAAGGCGTTTTTATAGCAATTCCTGTTTCGGAAACGTTTATTGCAATTTTAGCATTTATTCTCTTTAAACGAGGGAAATGGAAGCAGAAAATAGTATAAAAAAAATCGCTCAAATGAGCGATTTTTTTATATTTTATCCTTTAAAAGTATAATATCTTGCACCTTTCAAATCTGGAATTTCAGTTTCAATGCGATCTAAAGCAAATCCTTTTGAAGCATTGATTGATGTTTTCAGATTTTTATTGTGTAGATCTTGGTATTGTTCAAAAGAAATTGCTTCTCTTTGATTCAAATAATTAAACAAATCTATTTTATTGATCACATTTTTCCAACCTTCACCAATCTGTCCTTGAAAAACTTTCGATTTAGATCCAGAACCATACGCAATAAATCCAACAGTTTTTCCATTCAACTCTTCATCATTATCAGCACTCACTTGTAAAGCCGATAAAAACGCCGTGAAAACAGAAGCTGTGTACATATTTCCGATCTCCGAAGAGGCACGTTGAGTTGGTTCTACTTTTTCTTTGATTAAAGCTTTATATTCATCCGATTTTGAAACAATTTTCAAGTTATCATTCGAATTATCTTGACCATTTTCTAACGCAAAAACATCCGAAAACATTCTTTTTCCTTGAAATGCATAAGGCAAGTGAAAAGCAATATATCGCCAATTTTCGTACAATTTACCTTCAACAGCAGCTTTTTCTTTAAAATCAAAATAAGCTTCTCTTACTCTATTCTTATAACATTCGTTAGAATATTGACCTTCGAAAACTGGTTCATCTGAAAAAATTTCAATTTCAGATTTTGTAGTTCCTAAAGCATTCAAAATTGTTGCTTCAGAAGTTGATTGATGTGGTTTAAAGAAATCAAAAACAGATTCCATTCCAATTCCCCAATTGTTATCAAACGCAATCAAATCTGGTTGATTCGAGATTAACATCGCTACTGCACCAGCACCTTGCGTATATTCTCCCGTCGATTCTAAACCATATTTTGCATAATCTGCCGCAATTACAATTGCTTTTTTAGCTGGATTTACACGAACATAATCGATAGAATTGTGCATCGCATCTACTCCACCCACGCACGCAAACGTCATATCCACAACATCTGTATGTCTAAAAGGTCGTTCACCAAATTGTTTAGCCAAAACAGATTCTACTAACTGAACTGCGTAAGTTGCCGTTGGTTTTGCCCCATCCAAAGCACTTTCTGTTCCTAAATAAATTCGTCCGATTTCAGTTGGATTTATATCAAAATCTGTGATTAATTTCAACAAAGCATTCGCAGCAATCGTTGCTGTATCTTCGTGAGCGTCTAAAACTGACATTTTCTTTAAACCCAAACCAATTTCAAGTTTATCAGGATCAATATTACGCTGAATTGCTAAATCTTTTATTGGTAAATATATATGCGGAACGTAGATAGAAGCCGCCTCTATTCCATACTTCATTTTCGTTATTTTTTAAGCGAACTTCAAAGTTAAGCGTATTTTAATTTTTATTAGGTATGAAATAAATCCTGAATTTTAAGAAATCGATATTCATTATAAATTAATCAAAAAAGTATCGATTTAATTGTAAAATGTCTTAAATTTAGGAGTGATATTTAAAATATTTTTTTCAAAATGGCTCGTACTTTTTACAAATCAATCAAAAATTCTGTCAAATATTGGTGGATTTTATTAATCATAGGATTATTATTCGTTGGACTTGGAATTTACACATTCGCTTTTCCAACAGCATCGTATGTTGCACTTTCAGTATTTTTTGCTGTATCTTTTTTATTTTCTGGAATTTCGGAAATTGTTTTTTCGATTTCAAATAAAGATGAAATTGACAGTTGGGGCTGGACATTAACTTATGGAATTATCACAGCAATTGTTGGATTTATGTTAGTTATCAATCCAATTCTAAGTTTAGAAGTTTTTGCTTATTATGTTGGATTTTTAATTTTATTCCGTTCTATTTCTGGAATTAGTTATGCATTTGACCTAAAAAATTACGGTGTAAAAGATTGGGGAGTTTCTCTGTTTTTAGCAATTATTGGATTAATTATTTCCCTAATTTTATTATCATCTCCACAATTAGCAGGTTTAACAGCAGTAGCTTGGCTTGGATTAGCTGTAATTTCATCAGGATTATTTGCTATTTTTATTTCGCTTCAATTGAAGAAAATTAAAGATATCCCGAATAATATTTCGGACGATTTGAGAAGTCGATATGAAGAAATTAGAAAAGAAATCGAAGATTTTAAAAATCAATAAAAAACAAAAACCTCTACTTTAATTGATGTGGAGGTTTTTGTTTTATTTTCCTAAGATTCCTTCTAAAAATCCAGTTTTAAAAGATTCAATCATAACATCTGGTTGATCTATAAAATTTAGGAAACCATATGCAAGAACTGCACCTATAGCAATTTTTCCAATTGTTAATAAAGATAGCTTTTTCATATTACCTTGATCTAAAATCGAATGTAATAAATATTTACAATATCGGTGCTAA
Source organism: Empedobacter sp. GD03861 (assembly GCF_029840885.1). Lineage (NCBI taxonomy): Bacteria > Pseudomonadati > Bacteroidota > Flavobacteriia > Flavobacteriales > Weeksellaceae > Empedobacter > Empedobacter sp. GD03861. The sequence continues at coordinate 89,885 of NZ_JAOCDJ010000003.1, read as the reverse complement.
CAATCTACAAATTGATGCAAATGCACGGTAATACCAAGGTCTATTTTCCCATTTTTCTAGCGTTAATAATTCTGAATCCTCTTTATCTATATCAAATTGAGCACTCATTTGTTTTAATAAAGTCTCATTTTCAATTACAGAAGTAATTTCAAAATTAATCATAAAACTGCGGTAATCTAAGTTTACTGTTCCAATAAAAGCCAATTTATCATCAACCGTTATTGTTTTGGCGTGAATAAATCCTTTTTCGTACAAATAAACCTTCACACCTCGCTTCATCAAAGGTTTTAGGAATGATAATGACGCTTGTTGTACCACTATCGAATCGCCTTTTTTAGGTATAATCAACTCCACTTCTACTCCGCTCGAAACAGCAATCATCATCGCTGTCTTAAATTCGTCACTTGGTATAAAATATGGTGTACACAATTGCACTTTCTTTTTCGCTAAAGTAATTGCCAAAATCATCGCTTCCATTGCCGAATGTAAATCACTACCAGGCGAAGAAAGTCCAAAACTAACAGTTGCAGCATCTTCAAAAATCTTACTTTGAGAATTGTAAAAATAATTTGAATCAGAAATATTATACTTTTTGCCTTCGGTCATCATCCAATTTAAGTAAAAATGCAATTGCAAACTATTGATAGAATCGCCTTCAATCATCACAGAAGTATCACGCCAATAAACCTTATTATTTGGGCTTTTTACACCATTTTGATTAATGTATTTATCACTAATGTTAATTCCGCCTACAAATGCTTTTTTACCATCAACAATCAAAATTTTGCGGTGATTACGATAATTAGAATTTGCCAAAGAAGAAAATCGAACAGGTAAAAATGTTTGAAATTCCACACCTGTTCCATCAAATCTTGATTGATGTTTATTCAGTTTTGGTGAACCAAAATCATCCGCAGTTACACGAACTTCTACACCATTTTTAGCTTTTTCAATCAGAATATCAATGATTTCATTTCCAATATGATCTTCATCAAAAATGTAATATTCAAGATGAATATGATCTTTCGCTTCTCGTAAAGCTTCTAAAAAAAGAGGGAATTTATCTTCTCCATTTGTCAACAACTTTACTTTATTATTTGTTGCAGGATAAGCAACTCTTGCATTATTTAAATATCGATAAACCTGTGACAACGAACCTATTCTTGTATTTACTTTATCTAAATCATCTTGAACAAATTGATCCATTTCAGTCCATTTTTCATTGATGATTTTTTGGTGATTTTTATCTATTCGACTAAAAAATTGATCTTTTTTGAATTTCTGTCCAAAGAAAAAATATAGAATTATTCCGATAAATGGCAGAAAAACAATCACTAATATCCATGCAATTGTTTTTGTTGGGTTTCGATTTTCGATCAAAATAGTAACAATCACCATTATATAAAGGATTGTAAGCGGAACCCAATACCATTCTTTGATAAAATTCCAGATGTGCAAAAGTGTGATTGACCATTCCATTTGTTACCAATTCGTAATTTTTTATAAAAATAAATGAATAAAAATCAACTGCTTAAAAAATTAACAGAAAATATTTAAAAATAATTTTGGAAATGATAAATAAACCTTCTTATATTTGCAATCCAAAATGACGGTGCCTTAGCTCAGTTGGTAGAGCAAAGGACTGAAAATCCTTGTGTCCCTGGTTCGATTCCTGGAGGCACCACCACATTTATAAAACCTCAAGCATGTGTTTGAGGTTTTTTTTTGAATGAACATAACAATTTATTCATCGAGTATTTTAGAGTTGTATCTAAATATTCCGTAAATTGCGTAAAACATGGAAATAGGAAATAGACCTTGGGGTTCTTACTATGTATTAGAGGACACCGATATATATAAATTGAAGAGAATAGAAGTGAATGTTGGCGGGCGTTTGTCTTACCAATATCACAATCATCGTGCAGAAGTTTGGACAATTGTTCAGGGAACCGCAATGGTGACACTTGATGATAAAGAATATGAATACAAAGCGGGTGAAGTCGTTATTATTCCATTAAAAGCAAAACATCGTATTCAGAACATAGGTAATGAAACATTAATTTTTATCGAAGTTCAACATGGTACGTATTTTGGAGAAGAAGACATCATTCGCATCGAAGATGATTACAACCGATCATCTGAAGATTAATAAAAACTAACTATAAAAGACTAAACTAATTGACTATGAAAATCGGAATTACATTTAGTGCTTTTGATTTGCTTCATGCGGGACATATCAAAATGCTAGAAGACGCAAAACAACATTGCGATTATTTGATTGTAGGTTTACAAACAGATCCAACATTAGATCGACCAGAAAAAAACAAACCTACACAAACTGTTGTAGAACGTTACATTCAGTTAAAAGGTTGCAAATTCGTCGATGAAATTGTTCCTTATGCAACTGAAGAAGACTTGGAAGATGTTTTGAGATCTTTCAAAATTGATGTTCGTATCTTAGGTATTGAATACCAAGATAAAAACTTCACAGGACGTAAATATTGTGAAGAAAAAGGAATCGAATTGTATTACAATTCAAGAGATCATCGTTTCTCAAGTTCTGGACTTAGAAAAGTGGTTGCTGAAAAAGAACTTCTTAAAGTTGTAAAATAAAAATTGAGTAAGGTTAGAGTTTGTCTAACCTTTTTTATTTACAATACTTTATCAATCAAAAAATTAATGTAAAAAATAAATCGAAAAATTATACCTTTGCAGAATGTCAAATATAGTTGCAATTGTAGGAAGACCAAACGTTGGTAAATCTACGTTCTTCAACAGAATGATCCAAAAAAGACAAGCTATCGTTGATGACACTTCTGGTGTTACACGTGACCGTCACTATGGAAAATCTGATTGGAATGGAAAAGAGTTTACCGTAATCGATACCGGAGGGTATGTCGTTGGTTCAGATGATACCTTTGAAGAAGAGATCCGCAAGCAAGTTGAATTGGCTATTGATGAAGCAAATGTAATTTTGTTCATGGTAGACAATCAAGTTGGTTTAACGGATATGGATAAGGAAGTTGGCAACCTTTTAAGACGCACTAAGAAGCCTACATTCTTAGTTGTGAATAAGGTCGATACCAACAAAAATTTAGACGATTCTTATGAGTTTTATAACTTAGGATTCGAAAAAATGTACACTATCGCTGCAATGAGCGGAAGTGGAACAGGTGAATTATTAGATGATGTGGTAGATTGTTTTACAGAAGAACAACACATTGATCCATTCGAAGGTTTACCTAAAATTACAATCGTAGGTCGTCCAAATGCTGGAAAATCTACATTAATTAATGCATTATTAGGTGAAGAACGTAATATTGTAACCGATATCGCAGGAACAACACGTGATTCTATCGAAACGTTGTACAATAAATTTGGACACGAATTTGTTTTGGTAGACACTGCTGGAATGCGTAAAAAAGGAAAAGTTAGCGAAGATTTAGAATTTTATTCTGTGATGCGTTCGGTTCGTGCAATCGAAGAATGTGACGTTTGTGTCTTAGTAATTGATGCAGAACGTGGAATTGAAGCACAAGATTTGAACATTCTTTATTTAGCAGAACGTAACCGAAAAGGTGTTGTCATCTTAATCAACAAATGGGATTTATTGGAGAAAGAAACCAATACAATGAAAGAATACAAAGATGCTATTCTAAAACGTATTGCGCCTTTTACAGACGTTCCTGTGTTGTTTATCTCGGCTCTTACAAAACAACGTGTCTTGAAAGCTGTGGATACATTTATCGAAGTTTACGAGAACCGTAGTCGTCGTATCAAAACAAGTAAATTAAACGAAACCTTGTTACCGATTATCGAGATTACACCTCCACCTGCAGTAAAAGGAAAATACATCAAAATCAAATATGTAACGCAGTTACCTACAAAAACGCCTCAATTTGCGTTTTTCTGTAACTTGCCACAATATATTAGAGATCCTTACAAACGATTTATCGAAAATCAATTGAGAAAGGAGTTCAATTTTGAAGGAGTTCCAGTTGAAGTTTACTTCAGAAAGAAATAATAAAAATCCAAAAAGTCCATTTACAATTTGTAGATGGACTTTTTTATTGATAACAATAGAATTTAACATTCATAAAAAAAGCTCAACGATTGACGCTGAGCATTTTTGTGACCGAGACAGGATTCAAACCTGTAACCTCTTGAGCCGTAATCAAGTGCGCTATTCAGTTGCGCCACTCGGCCGTTTGAAATAATTGAAAGTATTTTCCTTTATTTTCGAATGCAAATATACAGCACTTTCATCGTAAAAACCTAATCTTTTTAAGAAAAATTCTAAACATTAATTTAATTTACAACGAATCAATTGCTTACAAAAATATTTTTTTATGATTTCATCCTATTTCTTAACTTGCCTGCTCTAAATTCAATCCAAATGATAAAAAAATTTATTCTAACCTCATTCGTTCTTCTTGCCATTAGTAGTTGTAAACAGTCAAAAGAAGCTGTTAAAACTGAACAAGAAAATACAACTTTTCAGTTTGCAAAAAATATTTCTATCGAAGAAAACAACCAAACAATCACGATAAAATCTTCTGGAAATACAATTTCATTTGATAAAAAAGACTTGCCTATCAAAACTGTGATGGTTGAAACTTCATCTGCCGTTACGTTTTTAGATCAATTAGGAAGTCTTGACTTAATCAAAGGAGTTTGCGATGCAGATTTTATTTACAATCCTAAAATAGCAGAAGGAATTGCGAATAAATCAATCTTAAAAGTTGGAAATTCAAACGAACTATTCACAGAAATTATCTTAAAAAATAAACCACAATTGATTATCGCAAGTTCTAATCCTGTTTTAGCAAAATTTCATCAACAATTAGAACAAAATGGAATAAAAGTATTGTATTTAGATGAATACAAAGAGCAAAACCCATTGGGACAAGTTGAGTATTTGAAGGTTTTCGGAAAATTATTCGGAAAAGATACAGAAGCTGAAAAACGCGTAGAAACGGTTAAAAATAATTACGACTCCATCAAAAATATCATTCAAACCAAAGGTCAAGGTAATGTTTCAACAATTGTGAATACAATGTATGGCGACATTTGGTACGTTCCGACAAATGACTTGTTGCAAGCAAAATTAATAGACGATGCGAAAGGAAATTATATTTTCAAGAATAAAACAGGTGAAAATAGTTTGAGCTTAACATTTGAAGAAGTTTATACAGCTGGAAAATCTGCAAATTATTGGATCAATGTTACAAACGTAAATACGTTGGCAGAAATGAAAGCTTCTTATCCAAACTATGCGTGGTTTGATGCATTTAAGAAAGGAAATGTGTACGCTTACAACAAACGTATGAATGCAAAAGGTTCGAATGATTATTTTGAGCAAGGAATTCTTCGCCCAGATATTATTTTGAATGATTTAGGAAAGATTTTCTATCCAAATTTATTTCCAACTTATGATTTATACTTTTATCAACAATTGAAATAAATGACTGAAATTATTCAAAAATTCGAAGATTTTGTTCTAAAATCAATGAATTTATCCATTTCTAAGTTAGAAAAAGATGCAGAATGTGACGAATATATAGGTTATAATTTCAATGTTAATGAGTTTTCTATAAAATTTAGAAAAGCTAAAATTACGCCTAAAAAAGTTGGTCAATTTGTAACGTTATGGAAACGAAATGCCGCTAAACACACCGAGTCTTTCAACGAAAATGATGGTTTTGATTATTACATTATTGCTACAGAAGATGATTCTAAACTAGGTTTTTATATTTTTCCGACATCAATTTTAATTGAAAAGAATATTTTGACCTCAATTAAAAAAGAAGGAAAAAGAGGTTTTAGAGTTTATCCGAATTGGGTAAAACCTGAAAATAAACAAGCGGAGAAAACTCAAAATTGGCAACAAGATTATTTCGTAGAAGTCAACAATCAACAAATTGATAAGAAAAATGTTAAATCAATACTTAAATAATAATTGAGATGTCTCAACAAGCTTGACATGACAATTTCTAAATGCTTTTTTATGAAAATTAAACACATCATATAATTAGATATTCCTTATATTTTATGTCACTTTTTACTTGACTAAAAAGTAACCAAAAAGTCAAGACTGTAAATCTATTAGACTAAAAATAATTTCATTTCACTAAAGTTTTTAAAAACCCTACGGGCTAAAATCTTTTTAATGTTACATTCAATTATTTTCTTAACGTCATAAATTTAAGGCCATTTTTAATAGGACGATTACATTAATTATTACTTTGTAAATAAATAGAGTGATGTCTCGGCATGACAATTTCTAAATGCTTTTTTATGAAAATTAAAACTAAAGGATATAATCTCTAATATATTATTTAAAACATTATTCCAATAAAAAAATCCGCTTGATAAGCAGATTTTTCATTTATATTCTATTAATCTTAAAATAATTCTGATTGGAATTGCTCTAAGAAACGTTTATCATTCTCTGTGTACAAACGGATATCCCCAATTTGATACAACAACAACGCAATACGCTCAATTCCCATACCGAATGCATAACCCGAATATTTTTCAGGATCGATATCTACATTGCGCAAAACGTTAGGATCTACCATTCCACATCCCATAATTTCTAACCAACCTGTCCCTTTTGTCATACGATAATCAGTTTCGGTTTCTAATCCCCAATATACGTCAACCTCTGCAGAAGGCTCTGTAAACGGGAAATATGAAGGACGTAAACGAATTTCAGATTTACCAAATAACTCAGTTGTAAAATAACTTAAAGTTTGTTTCAAATCTGCAAACGAAACACCTTCGTCTATGTACAAACCTTCGATTTGGTGGAACATCATATGCGAACGAGACGAAATCGCTTCGTTACGGTAAACACGACCTGGCGCTAAGAAACGCATTGGCGGTTGATTTTTTTCCATATGACGAATCTGCGTAGAAGATGTATGCGTACGCAACACAATATCTGGATCAGTTTCGATGAAAAATGTATCTTGCATGTCTCTCGCAGGGTGATGCGCAGGCAAATTTAACGCTGTAAAATTGTGCCAATCATCTTCGATTTCTGGCCCTTCAGAAACGCTGAATCCAATGCGATTAAAAATCTCGATAATACGATTTTTTGTAATATTAATTGGATGACGAGATCCCAATGTAAATGGCTCTCCAGGACGCGTTAAATCTAAAGAAGAATCAGTTTTTCCTTCGTTTGAGATTTCATTTTTAAGAACAGTTGATTTTTCTGTTGCCAATGTTTTTAATTCATTCACAACTTGACCAAATTCCTTTTTTTGTTCATTCGGAACAGATTTGAACTGTGTAAACAAGTCCGTTAAAATTCCTTTTTTTCCTAAAAATTTAATTCTGAATTCTTCAATTTCAGCAGCATTTGTTGAATGGAAGTTTTTTACTTCTTCAATATATTGTTTGATTTGGTCAATCATAATTTCTGATCAATTTGATTACAAATTTAACCGATAATCAACTTATAACAAATTATTCGAGTACTTTTATTAAAAACGTCTAATTCTTATAAATAAAAATCCTCCTAAGAAAACTTGAGAGGATTTGTTTGATATCTTATTTTCGAGAATTATTTTCCAAAAACTTCTTTTACTTTTACTGCAATTCGTTCACTTTCTGCATCTGTCAAATTAGAACCAGAAGGTAAACATAAACCATTTTCAAATAATTCTTCTGCTACTGTTCCTCCATAATAAGGTGCATCTGCAAAGACAGGTTGCATATGCATTGGTTTCCATAATGGACGAGATTCGATATCATCTTCTAAGAAAGCTAAACGCAACTCTTCGCGTGTTTTCCCTGCTACTTTTGGATCTATTAAAATCGCAGATAACCAATGGTTAGAGAAATAATCAGAACTTGGTTCTGTAAATACCGTTACGCCATCAATATCCGCAAACAACTCTTGATAGAATTTATTCATTGCACGACGAGCTTCTACTCTACTTTGTAGAACTTCCATTTGTCCACGTCCTATTCCTGCAGTAATATTACTCATACGATAATTGTACCCAATATGTGAGTGTTGATAATGAGGAGCATTATCACGCGCTTGTGTCGCTAAAAATACCGCTTTATCTTTATCTTCTTGTGTATGTGAAACCAAAGCTCCTCCACCAGAAGTTGTTATAATTTTATTTCCATTAAACGATAACGCTCCGAAACGTCCAAAAGTTCCACAAGCTTTACCATTGAACGTAGAACCCAATGCTTCTGCAGCATCTTCAATCACAGGAATGTTATATTTTTCAGCTATATCATGTACTTCATCAACCTTATAAGGCATTCCGTACAAATGAACAGCTAATATCGCCTTTGGTTTTTTTCCTTTTGAAATTCTATCTTTAATCGCTTCCTCTAATGCAATTGGACAAAGGTTCCATGTATCTTTTTCAGAATCTACAAAAACAGGCGTTGCACCGCAATAAACAATCGGATTTGTTGAACCACAAAAAGTCAATGTTTGCGTAATAACCTCATCATTTTGTTTCACCCCTAACATCACAAGAGCTAAATGCAAAACTGATGTACAACTATTTAATGCAACAATTGGATTTGATGTATTCAATGCTTTTTGAATATCAGACTCAAATCCGTCAATATTATCACCAATGGATGTCATCCAATTTTTATCAAAAGCATCTTGAATGTATTTCATTTCATTTCCTGAAAGATGTGGAGATGAAAGCCAGATTTTAGTTTGCATTAAATGTTTAGATTTATTTCAAATATAACAAAAAAGAGTCTAGAAATAGACTCTTTATAACTTGTATATATTTATATTATTTCTTCACGGCATCTCCCTGTCCTTTTCCAGAAACAGTTCCGATTATATATTTAAAATAATTAGAAATTGACATTGTTTGATACATTTCAGCATCTAATTTCGCTAATTTTTCAGGTGTCGACATGTCCACATTATTAATTTGACCTAATCCTGTAATCCCAGGAAGATGATTGAAAACACCTCTTTTTTCTCTTTCAGCAATTAATTCTGTTTGATTAAAAAGGCAAGGTCGCGCTCCAACTAAACTCATATCTCCTTTTAATACATTAATTAATTGAGGTAATTCGTCTAACTTTGATTTACGTAAAAAACTTCCAAATTTTGTTACCTGTGCTTGGCTTGCTAGATGTGATGCAACTGACTTTGTATTAACATCCATTGTTCTAAATTTGATTAGTTTAAATGGTTTCTTACTTTTTCCTACACGCTCTTGCATAAAAATAGGTGAACCTGTATCAAACAACCCTATAATATATAAAATTACTCCAATTGGCCACAAAAATAAGAGACCAAAAAAAGAGAATAATATGTCGAAAAGTCTTGTCATTTTATTATTTGTTTTTAAAGCTTTGTATTGTTTTAATAAGTCCTTGTTCTGCCGTTAAAGGTAAAGCTTTTATTCCAAGAGCTGTTTTAATTTTTTGATTGGAAACCTCGTAAGATTCTGTCAGTTTTTTTAAACGTTCTGAATTTAACGGTAGTTTTATCTTATCCCCTATTTTAGCAACGTTAGAAATCATTTTATTCGAAATATTCCAAAGTTTTGCTTTTTTACCTGACGCATTTGCGATTAAAGTAACCAACTCATTTGTTGAAAGACTTTTATCATCTGCAAAATTGTAAATTCCAGATGAAATAGTACTATTTTTAAGCATTTCTAAAATCAAAAATGAAAGATTATCTATACTAAGGAATGATCTTTTATTTTCGAAAGCAGCCAAAGGCCAAGGAATACCTTTTTCAACTATTTTATAAAGAAGATTTAAGTTTCCTTTATTTCCTGGACCATGAATCATACATGGACGAATAATAAAAAGTCTTTTACCTTCTGGTAATTGTTGTTTTAATAAATATTCTTCCGCTTCTAATTTAGATTTACCATAAGGTGTTTTAGGATCTGAAATATGGTTTTCATCTAAAACTCCTTCAATTGTATCAGCCGTTGCTTTAACAGAACTAAAATAAAAAAAGTCGTTTGCATCGGATTTTAAAAATTCTTGAAACAAGGCAATCGTTAAATCTCTATTAATCTCGAAGTAGGCTTTTTCTTCAGATGTATTCTCAGTATCGTGAGCTTTTCCAGCCAAATGAATTATTGCTTCAGAATTTTTATCTAGGTTCGATTGCCAATTAATGCCTCTCAAAGACAACTCATGGACCGAATGATTTTTATGTTTTAGATAAACAGATAAATTTTGACCTACAAAACCTGACGCACCTGTAATGGTAATATGCATGTTTTACTTTTTATATAAATTTAGTATTTGGTTATACACCACATCTTCAGAAAATTCTTCAAGGTATAATTTATTACTTTCATATCCCATTTTTTCTAAATCAGCCTTTAATAAATATTGTAATCCTTTTAAAATTTCTTCTGTACTCTGTGGTTGTACTAATACACCATTTTTATTATCCTTTACCAAGTGGTTACACCCTGGCATATCGGTTGTAAGAATTGGTTTACCCATTGCCATTGCCTCTAATAAAAATCGTGGCGTACCTTCTCTGTAATAGGTTGGTAACACTGCAATGTCTGCTAAAGCAATAATATCATTAATATCGTTACGTTTTCCTAAAAAAATGACTCCTTCTTGCCCTCCATAATGCTTAATCTCTGTTTCTGTAAAAGAATCGGGATTATTTGGATCTATCCAACCTGCAATTAATAAATTAATTTTTTGACTCTCTGATTGATTGATTTGATTAATCGCCTCAATTAAATAAGATAATCCTTTTTGTTTTAATAAACGAGAAACAAAAATTAGGGTTTTACCTTCTGTTAAGTGATATTCCTTTTTTAATTGTTCTAATAATTTAGCCGAAGGTTGAATTGTTGTATTAAAACGATCCTCGTTTACGGCACTTCCTTTTATTACTTGAAAAGAGGAATGATTACCTAACTCTTTTTTATCTTCTTCGTTCTGAAAAATTAACTGTGCTCTAAATATCGAATTATTAATATTATACAACGATTTAATTATCGACTTAATTAAATTAAATTTAGATGAATCTTTTGTAAATGCTACCCCTAAACCTGTAATATGATTGACTATTTTAACTTTCTTTCCATACCAATAAGCAAATGGTGTCCCAATAATATTGGGTTGCATACGATACAAATGAATTATATCAAACTTTTCTCGTTTAAAGATTTTTCCTAACTGAAAACCAAAAGAAAGCATAGCTCCTAAACTTCTCTGTCTAATATCTATATCTAAAGCAATAGTTGTAATCCCAGCTTCTTTTATTTTATCTGCATACCCGTCGTTTGGTACTATTGCTATTACTTCATGTCCTAAATTTTGTAAAAAAAGCGCATAACGTAAACGTGCACCATAAAAATCAGAACCGAAGTTTTCGATTAAAGCGATTTTCATTTATATTGTCTTTAATAATTTAGCTGGAACTCCACCTATTAAACTTCTTTCATCAAATGACTTATTTACAACAGCACCAGCAGCTACAATTGAACGATTAGATATTTTAACACCAGCTAAAATTCTAACACCACAACCTATCCATACGTCTTCTTCTATAATAATAGGTGAAAGTATTAATTTATTATACTTAATTGGTAAAGATTCATCAGACCACGAATGATTTGCTGCAATTAATGTAGAAGAATGAGCTATAGAAACATTATCCTTTATTAAAATACCACCTTCTGCATCTATATAACACATTGGATGAATACTTACATTATCCCCTATTTCTAAATTTTCTGTATGAAACAAAAAACATCCTGGTTGTATTGAAACATTATCACCAATTTTTTTAGAAATATTTTTTAATAATACATATCTTAATAAGATTCCTATTTTACCATTTAAATTTCTAAATATATTTAATAATTTCTTATTAATCCCTTTACCAAAAATTGAAAAAAAAATCGCAATAAAATTGATTACAATTTTATTTTTTCTAAATTTTTCTCTCCCTGTATTACTCATATAAGTATTTTATTAAAAAGTTTCTCCTTTTTGCTATTAATGTTTCTCTCTGATATTTTTTTACAGTTTCTCTATTTCTAACTATCTCTTCATTGAATAATTCTTCATTATTAGTTATTAGTTTAAAATCCTCGTATAACTTTCTAAAATCACCTGGTTTATGTAAAAATCTTTCATTAATTAATTCAGGGATACCTCCAATTGTTGATGCTAAAATAACATTATCAAAATTCATTGCTTCTACAACCACTCTAGGTAAACCTTCTTGGAAAGATGGATGAATATATAAATCTAGACTTTTATAAAATGTTTCGATCTGAATTCGATCTAATTTACCTATAAATTCAACTTCATCTTCAATACCATATTTTACAGCTAAATTATGTAGGTATGCTGAATTTCCAGCTCCAGCAATCTTGTACTTGATATTATATCCATCTTTTTTTAGCAGTTTTAAAGATTTGAAAAAAATTTCATATCCTTTAAATTTAACTTCCAGATTTCCTACAGTACCACAAATAAAAGTTTTTTTAGGAGCTACACTTTTAAATTCAATTTTATTATGGTTTTCTGAAATTTCTACATCAGATGCATAATCTGTTATGTTTTTACAAGGATATACTTTTTGTAGATAGTCTTTTGTTACATATAAAGCATAAGAAGACTTACTAATAGATTTCTTAGATTTATAATGATAGTAGTTTGCTAAAAATTTACCAAATAAATTATAATTATAAAGTGAATCATATCCGTTAGCTACGACTTCTGAATAAAATGTTTTTCCTTCATTTATACATATTTCACTTGCTATTAAACCTAAAAAACTAGGTAACCTTATAATAATTTTATCATGATCATCTATTAGTTTTTTTAATTCTGATTTTATTTTTGATTTATGAATAAAAAAATCTTTAGGATTATTATAATATTTAGAAAATACAAATTCTACATTTTCATACGAACTTAAAGTATCAGACTTTAAAGTATTATTAATTCTCCCAAATACAGTTAGATTTATTTGATCATTTATTATATAATTTTGCCAAACAGTACTAGGAAGACCACCTGTAGTATAGATAAGATTTTCTTTTTTTATAAATTTATGGTCATGTATAAATAAAACTTTCATTTTCTGTATGATAAATTATTAATTTTTATTATTTTTTTCTTTAAAAGAATATAAGTTATAATCCATAACATATGAATAACTAAATATGACTTTATATCATTAGTTAACAATAATGATATAACAAGAATTGTAAATAAATTAAAAAATATGTTATTTAATTTAATTGTAATAGATAAAACTTTAATAATAAGGAACACTGAGATAAAAAACCCTAAGATTAGACTAAAATTTACGATAAACTCATCAAAAACCCCTGTTGTCATACCAAAATGTTGAAAAGCTGGAGGTTCATTAATTAATGAACTTGTAAAATATCCTGTATATGTTAAAGGCTTATCTGGCCAAAAATCTCTAGGAATAAAAGCAGTGATAACAAATAACATTGATTGTCCCCTGTATTCAAGAATAGGACTATATTGATCATTAATTTCGTGATAGATAGCCATTTTTAAAACATCATCTCTTCCATAATCAATTCTCATTAAAGCATAATCAAATTCTTCAGATCTATCATTATTATAATTTTTAAAATTTTCAAGATAAAATGAATTAAAAAAAATCAAAAAACTAGTTATCAATAAAGAAATATACAATTTTGACTTTAATTTTATAGTTTTATTATTTAATAATATATAAATGAAAATTAACAATATCAATACAACAATATTTCTCTTCCCATTTAACCAAATGTTTAATAATAATATTAATGAATATTTTAAAAAAAGTTTTAAATTATAATTTTTATTAATAACTAATAAACCAACACATAAAGTAGATATATTGGTTGCATTTACAATTAAATTAAAGTAATCTGTGTCTACAATACCTTTTACACTATTTGTTCCATATACCAACAATTTATCTTGTTCTGAAGAACAAAAAAACAATATAATTGGTAAAAAAATAACAAAATGAATTAATATGTTTTGAAATCTATTTAATTTAAAGAATGTAACATTAGATATTATATTTCTATATTTTTTTTTCTTAAAATTAAAATATAAAATAACCTGAAATATTATCATCATTGTCACATAAATCAAATTTGTATAAAAATCTGATGTAACAATTCGAAATTTTGGAAAATATACTAAATTATAATTTGGTTTACCTTTAAATTCTTCAAAAAAAATAGGAAGAATATAAAAAATAAAAAAAACGATATAAATAAAATCTACAATATTTCTTTTATTTGAAAGCAATTTTTTTACATTTAAAAATAAAAAAATTGCAGAAATAAATAATAATATATAATTACTATAACTTATTAATTCTAAATTTTGCATTGACTAATTATATCTTCTATTTTATTTTTAACATCTACCGTATTATAAAATTTTGATGAATTTAATGAAAGTTCTTCATAATTTTTTAAAATATAATTTAAGTTTTTATCAACTTCTAAAATGTTATTAAAATCACAACATTTTCCTAGATTATTCTGATTAATTACATTAATTAAACCAGGAATATTATTACCTAACATTGGTAAACCTATTGCTGAATATTCCCAGATTTTATTCGGTGCACAGTATATATTGTTTAAAGATGACTCATCATAAGTTAAAATACCAACATCTGCATGGCTAGTAATATGTAAATGATAAGGTGGAGCTACAAAAGGAATAAAAACTACATTTTTATACTTTTTCTCTAGTTCTTGTGAAAATTTTGTTGTTGCCCCCATCATCAAAAGAATGAATGATCCACTTTTATCAAATAAACTACATAATTCTTCAAGTCCTCTGTCATTTGACATAATACCTTGATAAATTGCAATTTTTTTATTATGAGCTTTTAATTTATTTATTTTATCTTCTAACTCACTTGGTAATGTCAGATTTCTACCTCTAATATTATCAAAAGGTTTATTCTCTAATATAAAAGGTAATTTTTTTAATTGATACCATACTTTTAAAATGTGAGCTCTATTAATCTCTGGGCAGATAACTAATTGTGCATTTTGTGCATATATCTTAAGATTCTTTTGATAATAAGGATACATATCAAATAGTTCAAATAAATTTAATATGTATTTATGACGCAGTAATTTTTTACCTAAGGCTAATGTTGTATCTGCAGTTGGTATCCATAAAAATTCTTTACTATAGTCATTATTTTCAATTATCTCCCAAAATAATTTTCTAGTTTTATACCAACTTAAAGCTTTTTCAAATTTATTTTTACCTATTTTAATATCTACTAAGTGAATTTTAAAACAATATTCCTCCAATCTCTTTAAAAAAAGCGGATCATCATGTTGACTGCATATTAAAACAACATTAATTTTTAAAACTTTTAATACCTGTATTAGTGATAACAATGGAGGAAAAGATGAAACTTTACTCTTATGTAATATTATTATTGTTTTCATATTTTAATTTTAAATAAGCAAATTGCCAAAAAGTGTGTAATAAATAAGAGACTAAATAAGCTAAAGCTAGACTCAATGCTCCTAATTTATAATGATAAATAAAAATGTAACTAGATAGGATTAAAGTCATTCCCCATAAAAAATTAAATAAAAAACCTATCCACATTTTATCTTTAGACGCAATTATTTGTCCTATAACGTTATTTGCCGCCATAAAAACTGTTGATATAGATAAAATGATTAATGTTAGATAATAATCCTTAAATTGTTGTCCAAACAAAGACATAATTAATCTTGAAAAAAGACAAATAACTAAACAAATAATTAATGATATACTTATATTTAATAATAAGTTATTTTTTATCGTATTATTTAAGTCATTCTTATCACTGTTTTTTTCCATTAGGGTTGGTAATAGAACGTTTGATAGAGCTATCGGGATAAAAATGATTACCATTTTTATTTGATTTGCTGCTTCAAAAATCCCTAAATTAAAACTCCCATTAATACTCCTTGTTAACAAAACAGTTGTTACCCAAGTTATTGGCATAACCATTAAACCTGATAATGAACTTGGTAATGTAAATTGATATAAAATTTTATAATTTTTTCTGAAGTCTAAAAGTTTTATTTTAAATCCCTTTGTTAACTTATATATTGAATACTTATTAAAAAGATAAAGTAATAAAAAATTTATTGCAAACCCGAATAATGCTCCTTCAATTTCAAAATAAATAGCTCCCAAAACTTGAAATGGTAAACTAATAAAAATAGCTAATGTTGAATTTATTGCTATCGTTTTATATTTTTGAAAACCTGCTATTATTCCTATCTGAGCAGCATTTAGTGCATTAAATAATAACATCATGGCACCTATTATTAAATCATTTCTCAAATCTTTCTTCCCTATAACTATTTCACTTAATTGATTAGAAAAGATTATGATACCTAATGAAATTATAATACCTAATACTAAAGAAACAAAATTTACTAAACTAATTATTTCTGCAACTTTATTTTCATTTTTAAAATTTTCATTATAGTGTTCAGAAATAAACTTAGTTGCTGTAATACCTATACCTGATGCTGCAAATATGGTAAACATATTAATTGTAGAGCGAACAATACTTAAATCTCCAAATCTATCTGCTTCTAATATTCTAGCTAATAGAATAGATGTAATAAACACACCTAATTTAGGTAAAACTGAACCTATTAAGGACCAAAAACTATTTAAATATTGCTTATTATTTTTAACTTTATAGAGTAATTTACTAATCATTATGAACTTTTGATAAATTCTGCAATACGTTCACACGCTTTTCCATCACCATACGGATTATGTAAGGCACTCATTGATTGATAGCGAACTGTATTTGTTAATAAATCGTTGGCTTCGGTAACAATTTTAGCTGTATTGGTGCCTACTAAAATAACAGTACCAGCTTCTACAGCTTCAGGTCTTTCAGTTGTATCTCGCATTACTAAAACCGGTTTTCCTAATGAAGGTGCTTCTTCTTGTACCCCCCCTGAATCGGTGATAATTACATACGATTGAGTCATCAACCATACAAATGCAGGATAAGCTAATGGATTAATTAAATGTATATTCTCAATACCCGATAAAATTTCGTGCACTGGTTTTTGCACATTTGGATTCAAATGCACTGGATATATAATTTGAACATCAGGATGTGTAGTTGCAATTTCTTTTAACGCTTCACAAATATTGATAAATCCTTTACCATGATTTTCGCGGCGATGCCCCGTTACTAAAATCATTTTCTTTTCGGAATCTACAATTGTTTTTAAATGTTCAATTTCTGCATTTTGAATTTCTTGTACACGAGATGAACTATCTAATAAAGCATCAATAACGGTATTACCAGTAACAAGTATACTGTCTTCTTTGATGTTTTCTTTTAATAAATTTTCTTTGGATTGAATAGTAGGTGCAAAATGAAAATCACAAATTCTCCCTGCTACTTGACGGTTGATTTCTTCTGGAAAAGGAGAGCGCTTATTGAATGTTCGTAAACCTGCTTCCACATGACACACTTTTGCTCCTGAATAAAACGAAGCAATACTTGCCGCCATAGTAGTGGTCGTATCACCGTGTACATATACGAAATCAGGCTGGTATTCATCAAATATTGGCTGTAGACCTGTAATTATATCAGCAGTTAACGTATATAGATTTTGATTGGGTTTCATTAAATTTAAATCGTAATCAGGTGTGATTTGAAAAAAATCTAATACTTGGTCTAGCATTTCACGGTGTTGTGCAGTGACACATACTTTCGTATCAAAATCGTTGTGTTTTTTGAATTCTTGAACTAAAGGTGCCATCTTTATAGCTTCTGGCCTTGTTCCAAAAATAATCAAATGTTTTGTTTTCATCAGTTTTTATAGTATTCTTTAAACCATTGTACAAACTGTTCTACACCTTCTTCAATTGGTGTAGTACTTTGATAACCTAGTACATTTAGCTGGGTTGTATCTGCCCATGTACGAGGAACATCGCCAGCCTGCATCGGCATCATGTTTTTTTGTGCGTTAATTCCTAACGAATTTTCCATGCATTGGATAAAATGCAATAATGATACTGGAGATCCATTCCCTATATTAAACAATTGATAACCATTCCCTTTTACATCTGGATTTTGTAAGGTAATAATAATTCCTTGTATAATATCGTCTATGTAAGTAAAATCACGGCTCATTTCTCCGTTATTAAACACCTTAATTTCACGACCATTTGTCATCGCATCTGCAAATAATATAGGTGCCATGTCTGGGCGTCCCCAAGGTCCATAGACCGTAAAGAAACGTAAACCTGAAGTAGGAATTTGGTATAAATGGCTGTAGGTGTGCGCCATTAATTCGTTTGCTTTTTTACTTGCTGCATACAGACTGACTGGATGATCAACTTGGTCATTTTCTCCAAATGGGATTTTATCGTTTTCTCCGTATACAGATGAACTTGATGCATACACTAAATGGTTGATTTTATTGTAGCGACAGCATTCTAATAGATTTACAAAGCCAACAATATTACTATCCACATACGCCATAGGATTCTCTAAACTATAACGAACTCCTGCTTGAGCTGCTAAATTAATTATTGAATCAAATTGTTGTGCATGAAATAATTTTGGAAGATTTTCTCGGTCTTCTAAATTTAAACGAACAAATTGAAAAGAAGGATGAATAGAAGATTGCACAATATTATTTTCAATTTCTGCTTCTTTTCGATTAATTCCTAATTCATTTAAACGCGCATATTTTAAATTTACATCGTAATAATCATTGATATTATCCAATCCAACAACTTCATAACCTAAATCGATTAATTTCTTAGCGGTATAAAATCCAATAAATCCCGCTGCTCCAGTTACTAATACTTTTCCCATATCCTTAATCGTTTCCAAACAAATCGCGTGTATAAATTTTCTCTTGTACATCGGCCAATTCAGGCGCATTTCGGTTAGAGATAATGACATCACATGTTGCCTTGAATTGATTAAAATCTTTCATTACTGTAGAACCAAAAAATGTTTCTTCTTCAAGAACTGGTTCATAAACAACTACTTCTATTCCTTTTGCTTTGATGCGTTTCATGATTCCTTGAATAGCAGATGCACGGAAATTATCTGAACCAGATTTCATAATCAAACGATAAATCCCAACTTTTTTCGGTTTCTTCGCTAAAATAGAATCTGCAATAAAGTCTTTACGTGTTCTATTTGCATCTACAATTGCCTGAATAATATTGTTTGGTACTGCTTCATAATTTGCCAAAAGTTGTTTTGTATCCTTAGGTAAACAATATCCACCATATCCAAACGATGGATTGTTATAATGCGAACCAATACGCGGATCTAAACCAACTCCTTCTATAATTTGCTTGCTATCCAAGTTGAAAGTTTGTGCATAACTATCTAACTCATTAAAATAAGCTACACGTAAAGCTAAATATGTATTCGAAAATAATTTGATTGCTTCCGCTTCGGTTGAATGCGTAAATAGTGTTGGTACATCTTTTTTAATAGCTCCTTCTTTTAATAAGTCAGCAAATCTCTCTGCACGTTCACTAATTTCGCCTACAATTATTCTTGATGGATACAAATTATCGTATAATGCTTTTCCTTCTCTTAAAAATTCTGGCGAAAAAATTACATTTTCAAAACCATATTTTTCTTTTATTGTATTAATAAAACCTACTGGTACAGTAGATTTCACAATAATAACCGCAGAAGGATTAATTTTATTTGCCTCCTCTAATACAATTTCAACACTCTTCGTATTAAAAAAATTGGTTTGGGCATCATAATCAGTTGGAGTAGCAACAATAATAAAATCTGCATTGTTATATGCCTCTTCTTTATCTAATGTCGCTTTGAAATTTAACTCTTTTGTTGTTAAGAACTCTGTTATTTCTTTATCTTCAATCGGAGATTTTTTCTGATTTAACATCTCTACTTTTTCAGGTATTATATCTAATGCCACAACTTCATTATGCTGTGCTAATAATATGGCGTTTGATAAACCAACATACCCTGTTCCTACAATTGTTATTTTCATTTTTTATTACTGTTTAACTATTAATAACTAAATTTTATTTAGTTATTTTAATTAAATACTCACCATAACCACTTTTCTTCAAAGGTTCGGCAATTTTCATTAATTCTTCTTTTGTAATGTAACCCATACGATAAGCTACTTCTTCTATGGCACCAATCTTCATTCCTTGACGCTCTTCGATCACTTGAACAAATTGACCAGCTTGCATCAATGAATTGATTGTTCCTGTATCTAGCCATGCTGTTCCGCGGTTGAAAACACCAACTTTCAATTTCCCTCTTTTAAGGTATTCAGCATTGATGTCTGTAATTTCTAATTCTCCTCGAAAGGATGGTTTTATCTTTTTCGCAATTTCAACGACATCATTGTCATAAAAATACAAGCCTGGCACAGCATAATTTGATTTTGGTTTAGTAGGTTTTTCTTCAATCGAAACTACTTCATTATTCTCGTTAAACTCAACAACACCATATCTTTCAGGATCTGAAACTTGATAAGCAAAAACTACTCCTCCATCAGGATCTGCTGAATCTTGTAATAATTTTGACATTCCAGAAGCGTAAAAAATATTATCTCCTAAAATTAACGCAACTTTATCATCTCCAATAAATTCTTCTCCTAATATAAAAGCTTGCGCTAAACCATCAGGGCTTGGCTGTTCTTTGTAAGAAAATTTACATCCGATTTGAGATCCGTCACCTAATAATTTTTCAAAATGAGGTAAATCATGAGGAGTAGAAATAATCAATATTTCATTTATCCCTGCCAACATTAATGTCGACAACGGATAGTAAATCATTGGTTTGTCATAAACAGGCATCAATTGCTTGCTTACAGCCAATGTTAATGGATGTAATCTCGTACCAGATCCTCCTGCTAATATTATTCCTTTCATGTTTTTTTTTATGTTGTTAAAACGGTTATATGGTTAGATGGTTAAAGGGTGAACTTGTAAACTTGTAAACGTGTGAACTTGTAACTCTTTCACTTCTTCACTTTTTCACTCCTTCACTTGTCAAATTGTGAACTTGTGAACTTGTAAACGTGTGATCATGTAAACTCCTTCACTTGTTAACTCTTTCACTTCTTCACTTTTTCACTCCTTCACTTTTTCACTCCTTCACTTCTTCACTTGTTAACTTGTAAACGTGTGATCATGTAAACTTCTTCACTTGTTAACTCTTTCACTTGTTAACCTCTTCACTTGTTAACTCTTTCACTTCTTCACCTCTTCACTTGTTAACTTGTTCACTTGTTAACCTCTTCACTTCTTCACTTTTTCACTTCTTCACTTGTTAACTTGTAAACGTGTGATCATGTAAACTTGTGAACGTGTGATCATGTAAACGTGTGAACGTGTGATCATGTAAACTTGTGAACTTGTAACTTCTTCACCTCTTCACTTGTTAACCTCTTCACTTGTTAACTTCTTCACTTGTTAACTCCTTCACTTGTTAACTTGTTCACTTGTTAACTTTTTCACTTGTTCACTTGTTAACCTCTTCACTTGTTAACCTCTTTACTTCTTCACTTGTTAACCTCTTCACTTGTTAACCTCTTTACTTCTTCACTTGTTCACTCCTTCACTTGTTAACTCCTTCACTTCTTCACTTCTTCACTTGTTCACTTGTTAACCTCTTCACTTCTTCACTCCTTCACCTCTTCACTTGTTCACTTGTTACCCCCTTAACTTTAAACTCTTCAAACGACTGTGCTTCTTGATCTTTTTCAGAGATTATCATTTTATCTGTTGGAATTTGCCAATCTATATTCAGTTCGCTGTCTAAAGG
The DNA here is from genome assembly GCF_029840885.1 of Empedobacter sp. GD03861. Classification (NCBI taxonomy): domain Bacteria; kingdom Pseudomonadati; phylum Bacteroidota; class Flavobacteriia; order Flavobacteriales; family Weeksellaceae; genus Empedobacter; species Empedobacter sp. GD03861. The sequence continues at coordinate 68,044 of NZ_JAOCDJ010000003.1, read as the reverse complement.
GTTAACTCCATCTTCAGAAGCTTTATTATAGCCATTGTCACATTTATAGAAAAATGTAGCTGAATCAGAAATAACAGAAAATCCATGTAAAAATCCTCTCGGAATAAACAATTGTCTTTTATTATCTGCAGATAACTCTACCGAAACAGACTGTCCATAGGTTTCAGAACCTGGACGAACATCAACTGCAACATCAATTACAGCACCTTCTACAACGCGAACTAATTTTGCTTGGGCATGTTCTCCTGCTTGCATATGTAATCCACGAACTACACCGTAAGAAGATTTAGACTGATTATCTTGAACAAAAGTTGGTTTATACCCTAAAATTTCTTCTATTTTATTTTCATTGTACGATTCAAAAAAATACCCTCTTGAATCTTCAAAAACAGTTGGTTCTAAAATGAAACAGCCTTTTAATTTCGTTTCTGTTGCTTTCATTATAATCGTTTATCAACTTCTTCTTTAGGCAAAGCGCCTTTTACGTCATAAATCACACCATTTCCTTTTAAATAATCAGTTAACTGAAGATTTAAAAATTCGTCGTGTGAAACGGTTAATATAATGGCGTCGAATTGGTGAACTTGTGAATTAGTGAACTGGAAAACCTGATCCCATGTATTACAAAAAGTTATTCCGTATTCATGGTTTACCTCATCCGGGTTAGCCCAAGGGTCTAACGTTATCACTTCGATTCCATATTCTTCTAATGCATGAATCACGTCAATTGCTTTCGAATTACGAATATCAGGGCAATTTTCTTTAAAGGTAATTCCTAAATTTAGAACTCTTGCTCCTTTTACTTTGATGTCGTTATTTATTAACAATTTAACAACCTGAGAAGCCACAAATGCTCCCATCGAGTCATTTAATCGTCTTGCTGCTAAAATCAATTCAGAATAATATCCAATTTCTTGTGCTTTTTGAGCCAAATAAAATGGATCAACACCGATACAATGTCCTCCAACCAAACCTGGTTTGAATGGTAAAAAATTCCATTTTGTACCTGCAGCTTCCAACACATCATTGGTATCAATATCCATTAGCGAAAAAATCTTCGATAATTCATTGATAAATGCAATATTGATATCACGTTGCGAATTTTCGATCACTTTTGATGCTTCTGCAACTTTGATTGTAGGTGCTAAATGAGTCCCAGCAACAATTACTGATTGATATAAATCATCAATAATTTTTCCAATTTCTGGAGTTGAACCTGAGGTTACTTTTAAAATTTTCTCAACCGTATGTTTTTTATCTCCTGGATTAATTCGCTCTGGAGAATATCCCGCATAAAAATCTTGGTTAAACTTCAATCCCGAAGAATGTTCCAATACTGGAATACATTCTTCTTCTGTAACACCTGGATAAACCGTAGATTCGTAAATAACAATATCATTTGGTTTCAACACTTTACCTACCGTTTCCGAAGCTTTTTTCAAAGGAGTCAAGTCTGGTCGATTATTTTTGTCCACTGGCGTAGGAACGGTTACCACATAAATTGTAGCATCTTCAATATCCGTTATATCTGATGAACAAAACAATCCATTTTCTACTTGAATAAAAGGATTTTGTGTTGATAAAACATTTTGTAAAACATTATTCTCAACTTCTAAAGTTGAATCTACTCCATTATTTAATTCAGCAATACGTTTCTGATTGATATCAAACCCAACAACAGGGTATTTTGTTGCAAATAATCGAGCCAAAGGTAAACCTACGTAACCTAAACCGATAACTGCTATTTTATGTTGTTGATTCATTTATTATAATATTTTCTGTACCATTGTACAAAGTTATACACTCCTTTGTCAACCGGATAATGAGGATTATAACCAAATTTATCTTTCAACTCTTGGACATCTGCCCATGTTTGATTGACATCTCCTGCTTGCATCGGATACATTTCTAAAATAGCTTTTTCTCCTGTTGACTTTTCGATTTCTTTGATAAAATCCATTAATTGAACAGGTTTACTATTTCCTATATTGTATAATTGGTAATTTTCTTTTATTGTTTGATTTTCAAGAATTTTATCAATTCCTTGAATAATATCGTCAATGTACGTAAAATCTCGTGATAAATCACCGTGATTAAACACTTTTAGAGGTTGATGATTCAATATAGCATCTGTAAACAAAAACATGGCCATATCTGGTCGTCCCCAAGGTCCATAAACCGTGAAAAAGCGCAAACCTATCGTTTGGAAATTGTATAAATGACTATACGCATGCGCCATTAGCTCGTTTGCTTTTTTAGTAGCTGCGTATAAACTAATAGGATGATCAACGTTTTGATTTGTTGAAAAAGGAACATCTGAAGAGTTTCCGTAAATACTTGAACTACTTGCGTACAGTAATTTTTTGACGTTATAATTTCGGCAACTTTCTAAAATATTTAGAAAACCAACCAAATTACTTTGTCCATAGGCATCAGGATTTTCGATACTATAACGAACACCAGCCTGAGCTGCCATATTAACAACCGCATCAAACGAATATTCTTTAAAAATTTGAGCCAATGACTCTTTGTCTTCTAAATTCATTCGATAGAAAATCATCTTTTCTTCATGTTTAGAAGAAAGAACTTTCTGATCAAAATTTGAAGCAAATTCTTGATTGATTCCTAATTCTTTTAATCGATCATATTTTAACTGAACAGTGTAATAATCGTTAATATTATCAATTCCAACAACTTTGATATTTTTTTCGATTAATTTTTCAGCTAAATGGTAACCTATAAAACCAGCTACACCAGTTATGAATACTGTTTTCATTATTTCTCCTTTTCAGAAGTCGCAACTACTTTTCTTAATCCTGAACTAGAGAAGCGGTGTGTACGCTTGTTGTAGTAAATTTGAATATGATTATCTAAACAATATTGTTTTCCCGTAAAGTCGATATTTCGGTATTCTTCCCCTATAATTCTAACATTTATTGGTAAAGCACTTAACATATCAAACAAATCTTGTTCGGTTTCGTATGGGATTATTTCGTCGACATAACGACAACCTTCTAATTGAATATAGCGCTCTACGATGGATTGCGTAGGACTATTTTTTGAAGGGTCTACACTTGCAGGATCTGTATTAAGCCCTACAATTAAGTAGTCGCATTGTCTTTTAGCTTCTTCGAGCATCATCACATGACCTGCATGAAGCAAGTCAAATATACCGAATGTAATTCCCGTTGTCATTTTATAATACTATTGTTGGAGCGACAAATTTAGGGATTTATATTGAATTAATTGTAAGCTTTTATGACATAAAAAAAGCACTCAAATCGAGTGCTAGGTATTTAAATTAATTCAGAATTTCTTTTTTCTAAATGCGTATAAACATTCTTTACTTCCTGCGAATATTCTTTTTGTAGAATTAAATTCGCGGTTGGGGTATTCACAAAAATAGTGTTTTGCAAACCAACAAAAGAAGTATAAACATCTGTTCCAATCACCATGTTTCCATTACGATCGACATAATGTCCGTTCATCACAAAATAATCATACAAGGATTCGAAAGAACCTAAATCATTCCAAACAAATTTTGCTGGAACTACTTTTATCTTCTTGCTTCGTTCCATTACAGCATAATCGATACTATTTGATGGAATATTCATTGAAAGTTCTTCGTTCAACTCTCCGTTGATATTTTCAGACCAAGCAATTTTAGATTTTTCGTAAATATCTTTCTCAAATTTCTTTAGTTCTTTCAATAAGACACGTGCTTTGAAACAAAACATTCCACTGTTCCACAAAAAATTCCCTTGCTCGATAAAATCTTGCGCCGTAATATGATTTGGTTTTTCGCGAAACGATAACACAGTGTCTTCTTTGTGCTCAATATAGCCATAACCTGTTTCTGGACGAGTTGGATGCACACCAAATGTTACGATATAATCTTTTTCGGCTAACGCAATCGCTTTTTTCATCGCAACTTGATACGCTTCCATATCTTCGATCAAATGATCAGATGGTGTAACAATTAGAATATCATCATCCTCAACTGCCAAAGCTGCAAATGCAATCGCCGCAGCTGTATTACGAGGAACAGCCTCTACAATTTTTGTGTATTCAACATTCATTTTATCAAGTACTTCTTGACTTAAATGGTCATTATCTTTATTCCCAATCACCATTAATTTATCAGCAATTGGACGATTTCTCTGAATCGTTAACTCAAATAATGATTGCTCATTAAACAAAGGTAAATATTGTTTTGGATGACTTTTACGAGAAAGTGGCCATAAACGACTTCCTACTCCTCCAGATAAGATCACATTATAAATACACATAAATTCTTCTAATTCGAACTTGTAAAGTTATTAAAAACTACTATATCATTGCATTCTATTATGATTTTTCTTTTAAGCACAAAAAAAAGCGTTCAAAATTGAACGCTTTAAAGTATTAGTATTGATTTTATTAAATCATCGAAATACGTAGTGTATTGGTAATTCCTTTCTCAAATGCTGGCATTGCATTCAGATTGATGATATAATCACCATATTCTACATAACCTGCATTTTTCGCCAAGATATTTACTTCAGTTACCGTTTGATCTGTAGAAGTATCGCGAGGATCGTAATTGATAGCTTTTACTCCCCATAACAAATTCAACATACGGTTAATACGTTTACTTGGATTGAAAACCAAAATAAATGAATTTGGACGATGAGAAGAAATTTGGAAAGCTGTATAACCAGAATACGTTAAAGTTGCAATTGCTTTCGCTCCTGTATCTTCTGCCATTCTAGCTGCATTGTAACAAACCATATCAGTTACGAAACGTTCGTTTTTGATCTTTGGTTTGTGTTCTGGTACATGTACGTGCTCATCATCTTCAACAGTTTGAAGAATCTTCGTCATTTTCTCGATAACTTGTACAGGATATTGTCCTACAGAAGTTTCTCCAGATAACATTACTGCATCTGCTCCATCAAAAACTGCATTTGCAACATCAGAAACCTCCGCACGAGTTGGTGTCAAACTAGAAATCATTGTTTCCATCATTTGCGTTGCAACAATAACTGGTTTACGCGCTAATTTCGCTTTGTCAATTAATTGTTTTTGCGCTTTTGGAACGATTTCAAACGGAACCTCAACTCCTAAATCTCCACGAGCAACCATTAATCCATCAGAAAATTCTAAAATATCATCGATATTTTCTAATGCTTCTGGTTTTTCAATTTTAGAGATAATTGGAATTTTTAATGTTCCATTTTCTTTGATAAATTCTGATAAATCTTTTACATCTTGTCCAGAACGAACGAAAGATAATGCAAACCAATCGACACGATTTTCGATTGCGAATTTTGCATCTTCTTTATCTTTTTCTGTTAAAGCTGGTAAAGAAATATTTGTATTTGGTAAGTTAACTCCTTTTTTAGAACGTAATGGACCACCTTGAATCGTTTCTGCTTTTACAGTATCTGTTCCGTTTGTCTCGATTACTTTGAAGATTAATTTTCCGTCATCAATCAAAATATTTTCTCCCACTTGCACATCTTGCGCAAACTTTTTGTACGTCATAAAAACTTTTTCTTTCGTTCCTACAACATCTTCGTTTGTGAAAGTTAAAATATCTCCTGGATTGATGATAAAATCTTCGTGTTCCATTTTTCCAATACGCAATTTAGGACCTTGTAAATCTGCTAAAATTGCTGTATTGTAGCCATGATCGTTATTTAATTGATGAATTGTTTCAATCTTACGTTTCACATCCGCATAATCTGCGTGCGAAAAGTTGATACGGAACACATCTGTTCCTTTTCTCATCATTTCTAATAAAATCTCTGGACTATCGGTTGCCGGACCTAGAGTCGCGACAATTTTTGTCTTTTTAAGATATTGTCTATCGTAAATCATAATTTTTCCCTTTTTTTATGCACAATATTTTGTTAGAAAACCAATTGATCTGCATTGCTAATCAAATCGATATCTATTTTTTTGATCGTTTTTATAAAATCTTTTTCTACAAATGGTAGTTGAAGATATTGTAGTTCATCTTCCCAACCAGAGATTTTTACTACATAGTTGCAATCCTTGTAATTTGGCACAAGAATAACGCTCCCTTTGAAAAGATTGGATAAATCTACTTCATTTTTTTTAAAATCGTATTGATTTGGCGTATTTTTAATAATATGATAATCTATTTTATTTGCTTCATCTAACCATTGATAGGTTTCGAAAAAATAAGTATGCTCATCTAACCGAATATCCAAATCCTGAATACGCTGAAAACGCGTATCAAAAGTAGAGTTGAGATGGAAAATAAATTGTGTAGAAGTGTTAAAACTAGAATTTACGCCTATGAGATGAAAATCTATCCAATCATCATATAAGAGTAATTCTGCCATGTTTCTAAACTTTTTCTATTTTCTTTTGTAGCGAATAGTACGCGCGTTTTGCTGCGCTTTCTTCGGCTTTCTTTTTAGAAGTTCCTCTCCCTTTCGAGATGACTTTATCATTGAGACGGATAACTGATACAAAAACCTGCAAATCTTCTGCATTTTGCTCCTCAAATGTATTGAATCTTATCGTATTTCTCGTTTTTTGACTCCATTCCAAAATCAACGATTTGTGACTTGTAATCGTGTGTTCCAAACGGTCTAAATCCGCATAAGGGTCAATAATTTTGACTTGAATAAATTTTTGTACAGCATCTATGCCTCCATCAACATAAATTGCACCAACCAACGCCTCCAACATATCACCATTTACATCTTCACCTAAATTGTTGTGATTGTTCATTGGATCCAAATAATCTAACAAGCCAAGTTGTTTGGAAACGGCATTCAATTGTTTACGCGAAACAATTTTAGAGCGCATTTTTGTCAAATAACCTTCTTGTTGATCTGGCGCTTTGTAGTATAAGTGCATTGCTGCAGAAGCACCAAGTAATGCATCTCCTAAAAACTCTAATCTTTCAAAGTTTATACTGTTTCCATTTTCATCTTTTTTCTGTGCAGATCTGTGGGTAAATGCTTCTTTAAAAACCTCAACATTGCGAGGAGTATAACCCAAAATCGACTTCAAAAATTTCAAAAAAGGATCAGATGAATTTGAATCATCACGATGATTTTTAAAAGAAAATAATTTTTTTAAGAAAGACATTACTTATACTTCTTAAATATCACACAAGCATTGTGACCACCGAAACCAAAAGTATTACTCAATGCATAATCTACATTTTTCTCTTTTGCTTTGTTAAATGTATAATCGATTTTCGGATCAAGATTTTCATCATCCGTAAAATGATTAATTGTTGGTGGAACGATACTGTTATTGATTGCTCCAATAGCCGAAATCGCTTCAATAATCCCTGCACCACCTAATAAGTGACCAGTCATAGATTTTGTTGAATTGATTTGAATATTATAAGCATGTTCTCCAAATAATTTTTGAATTGCTTTAGATTCTGCAATATCACCTAATGGTGTAGATGTTCCGTGCATATTGATATGATCCACGTCTTCTACGTTGATATTGGCATCTAATAAAGCCTCTCTCATCACATTAAGTGCGCCTAATCCTTCTGGATGTGGTGCTGTAATATGGTGAGCATCTGCTGTCATTCCTGTTCCTACTAATTCTGCATAGATTGTAGCTCCACGTGCAATTGCATGTTCGTATTCTTCTAAAATAATACTTCCAGCTCCTTCTCCCATTACAAAACCGTCGCGGTCTTTGTCGAATGGACGAGAAGCAGTTTGTGGATCATCATTTCGTGTAGATAACGCATGTAATGCATTGAAACCTCCAATACTTGCAGCTGTAATTGCTGCTTCTGACCCTCCTGCAACAATTGCATCAGCTTTTCCAAGTCTTAATAACATGTAAGCATCAATAATTGCATTTGTAGAAGAGGCACATGCCGAAACAGTTGTATAATTAGGTCCCATAAGACCAAATTCCATTGAAATATGACCAGGCGTGATATCTGCAATCATCTTAGGGATAAAGAAAGGATTGAAACGTGGTGTTCCATTTCCTGTTGCGTAATTAGAAACTTCTTCTTCAAAAGTTTTAATTCCACCGATACCAGATCCCCATATAACGCCGATACGCTCTTTGTTTACATTTGCATCTTCTAAGATTCCACTGTGTTTTATTGCCTCTCTAGCTGCAATAATTCCCAATTGGGCACAACGGTCAATTTTTCTTGCCTCTTTACGATCAAAATGATCTTCAATATTGAAGTTCTTGATCTCACAAGCAAATTGTGTCTTAAAAAGAGTTGCGTCAAAAAGCGTAATAGGCGCAGCGCCACTTACACCATTCACTAATCCATTCCAATATTCTTGGTATGTATTTCCGATTGGTGTTAGCGCGCCTAAACCTGTTACTACTACTCTTTTTAATTCCATAAAATAGGAACTATTACTTGTTTAAGTCTTCGATGTATGTTACAGCTTGACCTACAGTAGAAATTTTTTCTGCTTGATCGTCTGGAATTTGGATATCAAATTCTTTTTCGAATTCCATGATTAATTCTACTGTGTCTAATGAATCAGCTCCTAAATCGTTAGTGAAACTTGCTTCTAGCGTAACTTCGCTTTCGTCAACTCCTAATTTATCTACGATAATCGCTTTCACTCTTGATGTAATGTCAGACATAATTTTCTAATTTTAATTGTTGTAAACTAGTGCAAAAATATAAAACTTATATTAAATACAAGCTTTTTTTTATATGCACGCATAAGAACTTGCAAATATATGGTGAATAAATATTCACGAAAACGTTTAAGTGAATGACATAAGTCAAATTTTTCACGCTTCTTTTTATTGTAACTTTGTCCAAAGTTTTTACCTTTAATATTTTAAAATACTATAAAAATCACAAAAATGAGCATAGAATTGGCATCTTACGGAATAAAAAATTCCAAAATTAACTATCAATTATCTCCTCAAGAGCTTACGGAGAAAATGGTAGAGCTAGGACAAGGAGAAATTACATCTTCTGGAGCAGTAAATATGTTAACAGGAGAATTTACAGGACGTTCTCCTAAAGACCGTTTTATTGTAAAAGATGATATTACTGCAGAAAACGTTTGGTGGGATGGAAACATCAATATTCCTTTTGATTCTGATAAATTTGACGCTTTGTATGATAAAGTTGTTGAGCATTTAAGCAACCGCGAAATTTATGTACGTGATGCTTTTGCTTGTGCTGATGATTCTTACAAAACAAAGATTAGAGCAATTACAGAAACTCCTGCTGCTAATTTATTTATCTATAACATGTTTATTCGTCCAACGGAAGAAGAATTAAAAAACTTTGGTGATTCTGAATGGACAATTATCAATGCGCCAACTTTTGTTGCAGACGCTAATGAAGATGGTACAAGACAACACAATTTCTCTATCTTAAATTTTAAACGTAAAATCGTTTTAAACGGAGGAACTGGTTATACAGGAGAAATGAAAAAGGGTATTTTCTCTGCCTTAAACTTCATCATGCCCGTATTTAGAAATACTTTACCAATGCACTGTTCTGCAAACTCTGGTGAAAATGGAGATACAGCAATGTTCTTTGGTTTATCTGGAACAGGAAAAACAACTTTATCAGCAGACAAAAACAGACGTTTGATTGGTGATGACGAACACGGATGGACAGAAGACAATACTGTTTTCAATTTTGAAGGTGGTTGTTACGCAAAAGTTATCAACTTATCTCCAGAAGGTGAGCCAGAAATTTTTGCAGCAATCAAAGATGGTGCGTTATTAGAAAACTGTAAATTAGTTCCAGGAACTAACGAGGTTGATTTTACAGATACATCTATCACAGAAAATACACGTGTTTCTTATCCAATTGATTATATCGAAAATATTGCAGTTCCATCTGTAGGAAAAAATCCTAAAAATATTTTCTTCTTATCGTTTGATGCTTACGGAGTTTTCCCTCCAATTGCAAAATTAAACCCAGATCAAGCGGCTTACTTATTTATCTCAGGATATACATCTAAAGTTGCTGGTACAGAAGCTGGTGTTACAGAGCCTCAAACTACATTCTCTACATGTTTTGGTGCGCCATTTATGCCGTTACATCCAACTAAATATGCTGAAATGTTGAGCGATAAAGTTGAGAAAACTGGTGTAAATGTTTGGTTAATCAATACAGGTTGGAATGGTAAAAAAGAGCGTATGTCTTTAAAAGATACACGTGCGGTTATCAATGCAGCTTTAAACGGAGATTTGAACAACGCTGAATTCAAAAAAGATCCTTATTTCGGATTTGAAGTTCCAGTTGCAATCGAAGGTGTTGCTTCAGAAAAATTAAGTCCAGCGACTTCTTTTGATTCTACAGCAGCATACGAAGCAAATGCGAAAGAATTAGCAGATAAATTCAAAGCGAACTTCAAGAAATTTGAAGAGTTTGCAACGGCTGATTTATTAGCTGGTGGACCAACTATTTAAGGTTAAGATTGAGGTTGAGAATGAGTTTTTAACTCATTTTGAAAATCAGAAATAAATACAAAACCGAGCAAATTGCTCGGTTTTTTTTATGTTTTTATACTTTGAATAATTTTCCACATAGACACATAGAAATTGATGATTATTTGATAAAAAATCAGTAGTTTACTCATAGTTTTTCGTCTTTGATGAAAATTACATTTTCAAGTAAAAGTCTTTTGTTAAATCGATATAATCTTCTGTGTATTGATGACGATCGACTTCGATAATTAATTCTTTTTCTTGTATATCTTTTTCATGAAAACTAAATTCTAACAACACACGTTTTGTAACCGTTGTCGAATTCCCTTTGATATAAACAACTCTAGATAATTTTAAAGCGTTTTGAGCCGTTATCATACAAAAATCACCCATTTGATCGTATGGAATTATAAAACTCGCTAATCCGTCTTTTTGTAGTAATTCGGCAGTTTTTTTTATTAATTCTTCGAAAGTCAAGGTTTCTTGCTGGCGTGCTTGTTTACGCGCATCAAAATCAACAGTATCATTCACCACAAAAAAAGGTGGATTACTGACAATCAAATCATATTTTTTATTGGTTGAATAATCTTGAAGCGATGAATTAAAAATGGTTAATCGATCTGAAAAAGGTGCATTCTCGAAATTTTCTTTTGCTTGTAAAAAAGCATCGTTATCAATTTCTATTGCCTCAATCATAGAAAGAGGAAAACGTTGCGCTAACATCAACGAAATTAATCCAGTTCCTGTACCAATGTCTAAAATAGTATTTCCACTTTTTAAATCAGCCCAAGCGCCAAGTAAAACACCATCTGTGCCTACTTTCATTGCGGTTTTATCTTGAAAAATTTCGAATTGTTTGAATCGAAAAGGTTTTCTATTCATTGTAAGGAATCAAAATGTAGAATGTTGTACCGACAGAAATTTCGGTTTCGAAACGAATTGATCCGTCATAATCGTCAATAATTTTTTTGACCATTGGTAAACCAATTCCCATTCCACTATTCTTTGTTGTAAACTTTGGAACAAAAATAGAATCTTGTGATTCGATAGGAATTCCATTCCCATTATCTTGAATGGTGATATGAAGAAAATCTTTAACTAACGCCACATCTACTCTCACTTTTGCTGTACGAGATTGTGGAATAGATTGAAACGCATTTTTTGTAATATTTGTAATAATTCGATTCAAATATTGTTTATCAAAACGCATCATGATGATGTTTGGAGAATAATTAAATTCGATGAACTCCATTGGAAAAACATAAAGCGTGTTTTTTATAACATCAACTACATCGATTTTTTCATCGTTACGAGAAGGCATTTTAGCAAAATCTGAAAAAGCTTCGGCAATCGCAGAAATGGTATCAATTTGTTGCAATAAAATATTAGTTGTTCGCATCGTCTTTTCTTCAAGATTCGGATCATTGATATCAAATTTTCGCATATAATTCTGTAGCATTAATCGCATTGGTGTTAATGGATTTTTGATTTCATGCGCCACTTGTTTTGCAAAATCTCTCCAGGCTTCTTCACGTTCTTGTTTAGCCAACAAATCTGATTGTTCCCGCAATCGGTACAACATATCATTATAAGAATCTACCAGAACCTTTATTTCATCGTTACCATCGTAACGAATCGGCATATTGTTTACAATAACTTCTGTTTCACGAATACGATCTGCAAACGACCAAAGTTTATTCAATGTACGTTTAGTAACAAAATAAACCGCTAACGTCCCAAACAAAAGAATAACTCCAAAAGCTAATCCATAACTCCCAATTAAGGTAAACATGTCTTGTTGTAAAAAATCTTGGTTAGATTGATAAGGTAGACAGAGAATAGCAATGTTTTCATTGTAATAATTTTTGATATGACTATAAGACGAATAAAGATTGTTATCATCAGCGGTATCTTTATTCGTTACAATAAAATCATTTGACTTTTGTAGTTTGTCTAATATTTTTTGAGGCAAAACATTATAAGTCGTTGAAACCGGCTGAGTGGTTAAAATTTTATTACCACGTAAATCATAAATTACAATATCGGTTTTATTGATATCACCGATGCGAAGAAAACCATCTTCTAAAATCTCGTGAATATTATCTTTGGTTGCAATTCCAGGATAATTATCCATTTCGTAATCTATCGCAGACTCTACCGCTCTAACTTTTCGTTTGAGAATATCTTCGTGATATTGTTTAGTTTGTTCATTGAAATGATTGGCAGTAATCAGCAAGATAGCACCTGCTGTAAATAACAAAATCGTTACCATATAAATGATAATACGAACGGGTAGCGATAGGTTATTTTTTTTTCTAATCATTTTTATTGTTGGAATAATCTTTTGACGTATTTTCCTAAGATATCAAATTCTAAATTCATTGTATCGCCCACTTTCACTTGATTAAGGTTTGTAAACTCCCAAGTATATGGAATAATTGCAACCGAAAACTGTCCAACTTTACTGTCTACAACTGTTAAACTAATTCCGTTAAGACAAATCGAACCTTTTTCTACTGTAACATTTCCAGACGATGCTTCATCATATTCTACTGTAACAAAAAAGCTACCATTTTGGTTTTCTATCGAAACAATTTTTCCAGTTTGATCAACATGTCCTTGAACAATATGACCATCGATACGACCATTGAACTGCAAACATCGTTCTAAATTAATTAAATCTCCGTTTTTTAATGTGTTAAAATTTGTTTTTCGCAAAGTTTCCTCTATAGCAGTAACTTTATAAAGCCCATCTTTGAAATCAACAACCGTTAAACACACTCCATTGTGAGCAACACTTTGATCAATTTTTAATTCCTCACAAAAATCAGCCTCAATCCATAAATGTAAATTAGATTGATCTTTTTCCGCTTTAATAAGCTTTCCTACTCCCTCTACTATTCCTGTAAACATGATGTTATTTTTGGTGAAATTAATAATTAAATTAAACTTATAAAATGAAAAAGGGATGATTTTAAAACATCATCCCTTAATTATATAAACGCTGTAATAATTTTTTACTCTACAGTAACAGATTTTGCCAAATTACGAGGCTGATCTACATTCTTACCTAATTTAACGGCAATCCAGTACGATAATAATTGTAATGGAATAGCTGTTAGGATTGGAGAGAATTCTTCTGCTGTTTCTGGAATTACTACGTAATCATCTGCCATAGCAGTTACTTGATCATCACCATCATTCACAATTGCAATTACTTTAGCACTACGTGATTTAATTTCTTGAATATTAGAAACTACTTTTTCGTAATAACCTTTTTTCGTTGCAATAACAATAACTGGCATATATTCGTCCAATAAGGCAATTGGTCCGTGCTTCATTTCTGCTGCTGGATAACCTTCTGCATGGATATATGAAATTTCTTTCAATTTTAATGCTCCTTCTAAAGCCGATGGATAGTTGTATCCACGTCCTAAATAAATTGCATTTCTGTTGTCTTTGTATTTTTCTGCGATTTGATCAACAACCCCTTCACAGTTGTCTAAAATTTGTTGAACTAAATCTGGGATACGCTCTAATTCTCGTGTTAACAATGTAAATTTCTCTGTTGATAATTCACCATTGTGTTTTCCTAATTTTAATGCAATCAATGCTAAAATTGTTAACTGAGCTGTAAACGCTTTTGTTGAAGCAACACCAATCTCAGGACCTGCATGCGTATAAGCACCAGCATCTGTAATACGAGCAATTGATGAACCTACAACATTATTAATTCCAAAGATAAATGCTCCAGCTTCTTTAGCTAATTTAAGCGCTGCTAACGTGTCTGCTGTTTCTCCTGATTGAGAAATTGCAATAACCACATCGTGTTTATTGATGATTGGATTACGGTAACGGAATTCTGATGCATATTCAACTTCTACAGGAATACGAGCGAAATCTTCAATCATGTATTCTGCAACCAAACCTGCGTGATAAGAAGTTCCACAAGCAACAATGATGATACGTTTTGCATTCAAGAATTTTTCTTGATAATCCCAAATACCAGCCATTTTAATAATACCTTCGTCTACTAATAAACGTCCACGCATTGTATCACGAATAGAACGAGGTTGTTCGTTGATTTCTTTTAACATGAAATGCTCATAACCACCTTTTTCAATCGCTTCAATATTTAATTGTAACTCTTGAACATCTAAAGAAACTGCTTCATTGTTATGGATTGTACGTACATCAACTTCTTTATCTAAAGTAATTGTGGCCATGTCACCATCTTCCAAATAAACCGCATCTTTTGTAAACTCGATAAACGGAGAAGCATCAGAAGCAACGAAAAATTCGTTCTCTCCAATACCAATTGCTAATGGAGAACCTAAACGTCCTACAACAATTGTATTTGCTTCTTCTTTATCTAAAACAGCTATCGCATATGCTCCAATCACTTCATTCAAAGCTAAACGAACTGCGTCAGTTAAGTTTAAATTTTGTTCTTCTTGAAACAATTGAATAAAGTTTACTAAAACTTCTGTATCTGTATCACTATGAAAAACGTACCCTTTGTCTTTTAATAATTGTTTGATTGATTCATAATTTTCAATAATTCCGTTATGAACCAATACCAAACGTCCATTATTAGACATATGTGGATGAGAGTTTACATCATTTGGCACACCATGTGTTGCCCAACGTGTATGCCCAATTCCTAAATGAGGTGTTTTATCTAAATTTTCTGATTTATCTTCTAAATCTGAAACTTTTCCTTTTGTTTTTACCAATTCAAAATCGGTACCAGTAGAAAGAACTAAACCTGCACTATCATATCCACGATATTCTAGTCTTTTTAGTCCATTAATAATAATTGGGTACGCTTCGCGATGTCCAATATATCCTACAATTCCACACATAATATTTTATAGTATTTTAGTTAAATTCGTTAAATATAATACGCCCTATTTTTGAGAGTAATATACCAATAATTTCAGCTTTTTATCCGCTACTTCCGAATTATTTCCATGTAAAACAATTCTGTATGGATTATAAGCTCTATTATTTTGATAAGGATTTGTACTATTAATAGTTGTTGGATAACTAACAGATGTTATAAAATTACCCATTGTAATAAACATCGTTTGATCTTTAAACTCATTTCCTTTCTCTAACATGCTTTTTAGATGTTTCGTGATATCAATTGTATAATAATCAGTATCTCCTTTTACAATAGGATTAAAGTGAACTGATGTAGGATATGCATTATAGAATTCTAAAACGTCTGCATACAATTCATTTATAACTTTATCATCTTTTTTGTAATTATTCCAAGCCACTAAATAAGGAGGTTTTGGAAAACCTGTAGAACCATCAATATAGAATTTTAATTTTGCGCCAATAATCACAATATTAGTTTTTGTCATCTCAGATTTTAATTCATCTAATTGAGTTTGATTGAATTTTAATTTTGCATAATTCCCACTCATTCCGCTTAAATACAATCTTGCATCACCATTCACTTCATCAGGTTTGATTGTAGAATAAGTAGACCCTATTGTATTATTTACGATTTGAGAAGCAATAATATTGGCATTATTTGCAGGATCAGAATTCCACTGATTTGTCATATCAAAAGCATAAGTAGCACTCAAACGTTCTTTGTAACTTGTGTCTGAATCTGTTTTTGCAGTTGGATTTTTGTATGAATAATACATATTCAAGTCAATTTTATTTGGATTAAAATTGACAATAAATCCATTTGATTCTTCAACAGAAAACTCTAAACCTTTGATATTTTCACGAATAAATGTTGCGTAATCATCAAGTAATCCTGTTTTAGCATTTTTAATAATTTTTTCGTCAAAATAATCTGGATCTAAAGAAACTTTGTAACCAGGAACATCCTCAGAAATATTAGAAGTTTCAGTTTTTTGTTTAACAACTGTTCCTGTTACTGTTTTTCCGATTGTAGCTTTTCCAATTACTCTCGAATTAACAGAAATTGGCGTCTCAAGTCCACTTAATGTTGAAAAATATTTTGTGTCTTTGTATAAAACCGTATTAATGTCTTTAATTTTCAACGTCATTGTCAAATCCTTATTCCCATACAAAGAATCTACTGCATACTTTGTTGTAATTTGGATTGTATCTGTATCTTTTGGTTTCTCTCCTGGTTTAGAAAGATTGATCGTATCTTTAGAAATTGGATCTTTAGTCGTGTTGTAATAAACTGGAATTACCAAATTCACAGAATCTACTTTAGGTTCTGTTCCAAAATCCTGATCACCAATAGACGAAGGTCTAATTTGTGTATAAAACTTAGAGGATGTAGAACCAAAAATTGGTTCGTTGTACACACCAAAAGCTCCATTTTGAAGTACAAATTTATCTGTACGAAGCGTATCAAAATTTGCATTAAAAGCAATAACATCTAAGGATTTTACATTTCCTTCTGCCTCACCTCTAATCACATTGTTATCTAATCCTAGTGTTTCATCCTCACACGAAACAATTGCTCCCATTCCAATCATCATTGCAACAGACACAGAAAGGACATTCAAAAATTTTTTCATTAATCTAAACAGATTTTAATTAGAGTTCATTACTTCCTCAAGATAGAAGTTGTTGTAAACTTCTTTAGCTTGCTCTTTAGAACAATAGTCTAATAGAGGAATATTTTGTTGGTTGATATAGTTTTTCACATCTTCTGGAATCAAATCTTCCCCTTTCGCAACTGCATCTGCATATTGTAAAGAAGCTTGAATCATACCCAAATGTGTAGGTTTTTCTAAATATGTTTGTACATCAGCTTCTACTTTATCAAAAGCTAACTTTTTAACTAATTCGTTATCTAATTCTCCTTCAAATCCGTTGTCAAATAAAGAAACAACAACTTTTGCATCTTGAAAGAAAGGATCGTCAGAATAATATTTTTTTAGATACAATGGTACTAAACTAGACATCCAACCCATTACGTGAACAACATCTGGTTTCCAGTTTAATTTTTTTACTGTCTCTAAAACTCCTTTTGCGAAGAAAATAGAACGCTCGTCGTTATCAGAAAATAATCCATTAACTTCTCCATAAACTTCTTTACGCTTGAAATATTCTTCGTTATCAATAAAATACACTTGTAATCTTTCTCCTGGAACAGAAGCGACTTTAATGATTAAGGGTTGATCCAAATCATTAATAATCATGTTCATACCTGAAAGTCGTATTACTTCGTGTAATTGGTGTCTTCTTTCGTTAATTGCTCCAAATCTTGGCATAAAGATTCTTACATCTGCGCCACTACTTTGCATGATTTTTGGCAAATCTAATGCTTGTGAAGACATCGGATTTTCAGGAACGTAAGGTACCATTTCTGTTGTTACATACAATATGCGCTTTCCTTCCATAATTTCTACTCTCTTTTCCTAATGAATAATAAGGCACAAATTTACAAAAAAATGTTGATATATTATTTGCTTATAGTAGCTTTGCGAGATATTAGTTTTTTTTTAACAAATCAGTGTTATGGTTATATTTAACGAAAAGGAAAAATTAACTCCCGCAATCGTCGAGTTAAAAAACCAAAACAAAACCATTGGCTTTATCCCTACAATGGGCGCTTTACACGAAGGTCACATGTCTTTGGTCAAAGCTTCTAAAGCTCAAAACGACTACACAATCGTCAGCATTTTTGTCAATCCGACACAATTTAATAATGCAGAAGATTTAGCAAAATATCCTCGAACTGAGGAAAATGATAAAGAATTGTTAATAAAAAATGGCTGCGATTTTGTCTATATACCTACTATTGAGGATTTATATGAAGCAAATGAAGGTGCAAAACACTACGATTTTGGCACAATAGACCAAGTGATGGAAGGTGCTTCTCGCCCTGGACATTTTGATGGAGTGGCTACAATTGTTTGCAAATTATTCAAAGCAGTTCAGCCAACAAGAGCATATTTTGGAGAAAAAGATTTTCAGCAAATTCGTATCATTCAAGAAATGGTAAAACAAGAAAATTTAGATGTCGAAATTGTTCCAATGCCAATTCATAGAGCAGATTCTGGTTTAGCATTTAGTTCAAGAAATGCACGTTTATCAACGCAACAAACTTCGGATGCCCCTCAAATTTATTCAATTTTATCGCAAGCTGTAACGCTAAAAAATGAAGGAAAAGATGTTGCTGAAGTAAAAGCTTTCGTCGAAAATGAATTCAAAAATTCACCCTTCGAATTAGAATATTTTGAAATAACAGATGAAGAAACCTTGTTGTCTATCGAACATTTTTCTGAGGCCTATAATATTCGTGGATTTGTCGTTGCCTATGCAGGTGATGTACGTTTAATCGATAATATTCAGTTTTAATTAAATATAATAAATTTCTCAAATCAATAGAAAAATATTGAAACAGGTTTTGAAATTTATAAGTTCAGTGTAACTTTGCAAGATTATGATGGTAGAAGTTTTTCACTCTAAGATACATAGAGTTAAGGTAACAGACGCAAAATTAAACTACATCGGAAGTATTACAATCGACGAAGATTTGATAGATGCTGCCAATATGGTTGTGGGTCAGAAAGTACAAATCGTGGTACAAGAGAATGGCGAACGATTTGAAACTTATATTATAAAAGGTAAACGTGGAAGTGGCGAAATCTGTCTGAATGGACCTGCAGCGCGTAAAGTACAAGTTGGTGACACAGTTATCATCATTACGTATGCGATGATGGAGTTTGAGGAAGCCAAAACATACGAACCAACAATTGTTTTCCCTAACGAGAACAATCGTTTAGATTAAGAAATTAATTTTCAACAATTTATATGAAGAGTAAGATCAAACAATCGCTCTTCTTAATCACTGCTTCATTGTTAGCCGTATTTTTTGTCGTGGTAACAGTGAAGCAAATTGATTTCGAACGAGTTGCAAAAGTTTTAAAACAAACCAATTATTTTTGGATTTTTGCATCTATGGCAATCAGTATTCTCACGTATTGGATACGCGCCGCTCGTTGGAATCTTCTTCTAAAGCCAATGGGCTACAATACACAAACCTCATCTGGTTTTTGGGCTATTGCATTTGCATATTTTATGAACTTGACCATTCCTCGAAGTGGTGAAGTTGCTCGTGCAACAAGTTTCTATAAAATGGAAAAAGTGCCGTTTGAGAAATCTTTCGGAACGGTAATTTTAGAACGTGTAATTGACGTTTTATTTTTGGGATTATTTTTCGGTTTAACACTTATTTTCAATTACGAAACATTCATCAAATTTGTAGAATTAGGAAACAAAGAAAAAGTACATCAACCAACAGCTGAACCTTCTTTCTTAAAATACTACATCACAATTGGAGTTCTTGTTTTAGGAATTGGATTAATCGCTATTTTCTGGAAAAAAATTAGTCAATTAAAGTTTTTTGAAAAAATCAAAACCTTTCTATTTGGACTTTGGGAAGGTATAAAATCAATCTCGAAATTAGAAAAAAGAGGCTTATTCATTTTTTATTCTTTCGCACTTTGGATTTGTTATTTCCTAATGACTTTCCTTGTTTTCTTTGCTTTTCCAGACACCAAAAATTTTAGTATACCAGAAGGTTTATTTCTATTGATTGCAGGATCTTTGGGAATGATTTTGCCTGTTTCGGGAGGTTTGGCTTATCCGTATATTATGTCGATTGCATTTTCGGCCGTTTATTTAGCAAAAGGCGGAGATCAGCACGAAGGACGAGCAATTGGCGATTATTTTGGGTTAATTCTTTATATAGCTCAAGTTGTATCGATGATTAGTTTTGGATTGATTGCTATTTACAAAATCGCACGAATTCGACGAGATTCTACACAATAATCTCATACCTCCAAAACTACGATTCCAAAGCTTTACCATTTTATTGATTTCCCAAGGATTTATTCTATAACTTATTTTCATAATTAGAAAGAAAATAATATTAACAAACAATACAAAAAGTACTTCCATAGCTAATAAGTTTTATTAAATATACATTTTATTTCTTTATCATTTCCAAATATTTAGGCGCTTGTTCCTCTAAAATTTCTGTGATTTTATCGTATTTATTTTCTTTTACAAGTTTTTCTAATTCAAAATTCGCATAACAATATCGCACATAATCGGTGACTTTATTTTCGGGAATATTCAATGTTTCGATGAAATAATTTATGGTGAAATAATTCTCTAAATCTATGATTTTATCTACCTTTTTGAAATATTCATTTTGTTTTTTATCTTTCTTCTTTTGTCCAGAAATAGTTGCTATCCAATTCGACGGATCCAACAATCCATTATTATTAATTGTAGAAGTCATGTTAGGATTTATCTTTCGGAAACGCAAATTTGGATCAAAACCCAAATTCAAATTATCATACAATTCATCTACTTTTCCGTGTTCTAACTTGATGTTATTCTTAAAATTTTTATCTAATGTATTAATTCGCGCTTCAGCTAGTTCAATCGTTTCAATATTCAAATGAATCGTCAGCATTCCTTTTGCTAAAATATCCGATGTAATTTTGATTTTTCGTTCGATATAAAAATCATGTGCAATCACCAATTCATCTCCAACAGAAGCTTTGATCGAAAACATTCCATTTTCGTTTGTCAAAACTCTAGCATTAGTCATTTCGTTCATAATCAAAATATGATCCACAGCATCTTGTCCAACAACGCCATCATCAATTACCACTTTTCCAGTAATCAAAGTTGTTTGCGCAAAAGAAAAAGTGCTCATCAAACCGAAAATTATAACGTGTAAAATTTTATTCATTCTTTTTGATTTTTGACAAATAAACCGGCGCTTGTTCTTCAATTATAAAAAGAATTTCATCAAAATTATTATCTCGCAACAATTTCGGAAAATCAAAATTTGAATAACAATAATCTAAAAACTCGTTTATTTTTCCTTCTGGAATTTTCAAATCATTCACAAAATAATATGTCGTAAAAAATTTATGCAACGCCGACAATTGATCTTCTTTCACAACTTTTATCGGAACTGGATTTTTCATTCGCTTTTTCGGACTTTTAAACACATTTAACAACCCAAGTAAATTAACTCCACCAACTTGTTTTATTGTTCTATTCACTCTTTCCTCATCATGTTTAAGATTAAGTTCCGCTTTAAATTCTAGAGAAGTAAAACCCGCTTCATCATTCAATTTTTCTTGAAATGATTTTTCTTTTCCCAAATTTTTGAGCGAATTTTTATCTAATTTCGAGATATTCGCTTCTTTCAATTCAATCACTTCAATATTTACATGAATCGTCACAAAACCTTTTGTAATCATAGTTTCCGAAACTTTCAATCTTCTTTCTTCAATTCCCGTATGTTTGATTATCAATTCATCATTCAAGTTCACATTGATCGAAAATAAGCCAACATTATTCGTTTTTGTTTTGGCTTTTGTCGTTAAATTTTCAATCGAAGTTCCTTCCAAATCAATAACCTCTTCTGCATCATCCACAATAATTTTTCCTGTGATTAAAGTGCTTTGTGCTTGAAGATAAGTTGATGAAATGATGAATAAAAAGAATAAAATTTTACTCATGTTCGATTGTTTTTTGGTTGATAGTAGAAAGATAATTTGGTGCTTGTTCTTCGAAAATTAAAGTGATTTTATCATAATTATTTGCTTTAAAAAGTGGTTCTAACTTAAACTCAACAAAGCAATAATGAATAAAATCAAGAATATTTCCTTTCGGAATTTTCAAATCATGTGCAAAATAATATTCGGTGAAATAATCTTTGAGCTGAATGATTTTATCGTATTTATCAAGGTTTTTCTTTTTCAGAAAATGTTTATACGTCTGCACTTCTTTGTCCGAATATTGCTCTATCAAACCCATCACATTTTCATAACGAATGGGAACTCTTAATTTTCGAAGATATTCCGAAGCAAAATAGGCTTTCACCATATCATTTTTAAATTCTTCATTAATACCTAAACTTTTATTGATTTTTTCGCTTTGCGTTTCTTCTTTGCTAATATTTTCTTTCCAATTCTTTTTAAGCGGTTTTATTTTCGTTTCGGATAATTCTATCACTTCAACATTTAGATGAACGTCTATAAAACCTTTTCTAATCATTGATTCAGAAATCTTAAGCTGACGTTCTTCAATTCCAATTTGTTTAAAAAGTAAAACATCGTTTGGCTGAACTCGAATCGAAAAAAGACCTTTTTCATTTGATTTTGTTCGTGCATTTGACGTTAAATTTTCGATTACAAAATCATCAAGATTAACGATTTCATCCGCATTATCTACCATAATTTTCCCCGAAATTAAAGTCGATTGTGCATTGACAGAAATACAAAAAATATAAAAAAAGCTAAGAAATAAAGTTCTTTTCATTGGCATTTTAAAATATGATTAAAAATAATCGAGAAAATAATTGAAAATCAATATTTAACTCAACTTTATCTAAAGTTGATAATTTGTTAAAAAAGTAAATTATTGTTAACGTTTTTTGATTATTGTATTAAAATTTTTCACACTTATAACTCCATATCTTGTCGCGATAAAACATTATTTTTGTCTAAATTTGAAGCTATGGCTAAAACAAAAACTACATATTTCTGCCAAAACTGTGGCACGCAAACCGCGCAATGGATGGGACAATGCAAAAGTTGTGGCGAATGGAATACCATTGTTGAAGAAATTGTAGACAAAGGCGACGAAAAAAAATCGTGGAAAGATAAATCGGACAAAAAAGAGAAAACGTTTGCCCTGAATATTCGCGAAATAAATCCATTAGGAGAAATAAGAATTTCAACGAAAAACCAAGAATTAGATAGGGTTTTAGGAGGCGGAATTGTTCCTGGATCAGTGATTTTGGTTGGTGGAGAACCTGGTGTTGGAAAATCGACATTGATGTTGCAAGTTGCCTTAAAGTTAGATACGATTAAAATCTTATATGTATCTGGAGAAGAATCTGTTTCGCAAGTAAAACTTCGTGCTGAACGAATCGGAATTGAATCGGATCAATGTTTTATTTTACCCGAAACTAATACGCAAAAAATATTTGCTCACGCCAAAGAAATTCAACCTCAATTGATTGTTGTCGATTCTGTACAAACGCTTCAAACCACTTATGTAGAGTCTTCTCCAGGAAGTATTTCGCAAATTCGAGAAACAACTTTTGAGCTAATTCAGTACGCAAAAGAAACCAACACACCGATTATTTTAATTGGACATATTACGAAAGAAGGTGTGATTGCTGGACCAAAAATTTTGGAACATATGGTAGATGTTGTGTTGCAATTTGAAGGCGATCGCAACCATATTTATCGAATTTTACGTGCAAACAAAAACCGTTTTGGCTCAACTGCAGAAATCGGAATTTATGAAATGCAAGGAGCGGGTTTGCGTGAAGTCACAAATCCGTCAGAAGTATTAATTACCAAAAAAGATGAATTACTAAGCGGAAATGCAATTGCAGCAACTTTAGAAGGTGTTCGCCCGATGTTGATTGAAATTCAAGCTTTGGTTTCTACGGCAGTTTATGGAACTCCACAACGTACTGCGACTGGTTTTGATGCCAAGCGATTGAATATGTTGCTGGCTGTTTTAGAAAAACGCGCTGGTTTCCGATTGAATATGAAAGATGTTTTCTTAAATATTACAGGCGGAATTCGAGTAGATGATCCTGCGATTGATTTAGCTGTTATTGCAGCAATTCTTTCATCAAGCGAAGATTCTGCTGTTCCAGACAATTGTTGTTTTGCAGGAGAAGTTGGTTTAAGTGGAGAAATAAGAGCAGTGAATCGTGTTGAACAACGCATTACAGAAGCTGAAAAACTAGGTTTTGATGCAATTTTTGTTTCAAAATACAATAAAATAAAAGATACAGATTTTGGAATTAGAATCGTCAGAATATCAAAAGTAGAAGATTTATATCGAATGTTATTTCAATAGAATATTAAATATTTTATTAAATTTATTTAAACATTTTTTCTATTTTTATTCGAAACTAAAAAAACATTATTATGGATTATTCTAGCCAATCTAATCAAGATTTTAATCAACCACAACAATCTTCTTTTGAAGAAATTAAACCAAAACCAGAAAACAACCTTGTTTTAGCAATCATCGGAACTATTTTAGGTCTTTGTTCTCCTTGTTGTATCGGTACTATTGTGGGTATTATCGCGATTGTTTTTGCAAATCAAGTGAATACAAAACACAATATTGGTGATTCTACAGGAGCTGAACAAGCAGCTAAAAATTCTAAAATATTAGCTTACGTTGCAATTGGCTTAGGTGTAATTGGTGTTATTATAAATGTTGTGATATTAATTACAGGAGGTATGGATGCTTATATGGAGCAATATAAAAGTATTTTAGAAAGCTCTAACGGAAATTAATCATATGATAAAACGGATTTTGGTTTATGGACTAGCAACACTTTTACCCATTTTGGTAATTGTCTATTTTTATAGTTATTACAGCAACCAAAGTCCGTTTTCTATCAAATGTATGTTTCATGAAATAACAGGTTTATGGTGTCCTGGCTGTGGCGGTCAACGTGCTTTTTCCTTACTTGTTCACGGACATTTTTTACAATCGTTACGATACAATCTTATTTTGCCTTTTGCACTTTACATTTGTGTACAATTGTATTATGCTATTATTGAAAATATTTTTTTAGGCAAACCAATGTCAGGCAAATTACATCTTCCCGAAAGTTTTGCTAGAAATTTCTTAATCTTCCTTTTGGTTTATTCTATTTTGAGAAACATTCCTCTTTCACCTTTTATATATTTGGCTCCAGAGAGTTAGAATCAAAAAAAAATCAGAGAACTATTCCTCTGATTTCTTATTTGTTGTTCGTGGATTTTGGCGCTCTTCGCCTTCTTTCAATTCTCCTCGACGTATTCTATTTTTGTCCGAATCTTTGTCATCATTTGGTAAAGAAACGGGTTGATTTGCCTCACCTAAAACCCATGTTTCAGTCGCATCCCACATCGCTCTAATTTTGATTGGCTCTGGATACAAATAAATTGGTTCGGGCTGTTTACCTGATAAATAATCGCCTGTATCCCATTTTCCATTTTCATTTTCATCAACCAATAAACGGAACAAATATTCTCCTGGTTCAATAAAGTTGAATTCGAAATAGTTTTTATTTGCTGGATTATATAATTCTTCAATCACTGTAAAGTCTTTATCAGTTTTTAGAAATTGTAAGATAAATGGTTTGCTTGGAGTATTTTGAAGCGTTAATTTTAAATGTCCAAAATCGCCACGCGTTCCCATTTTTATTGGATAAGCAAGCGTATCATTCTTCTCTCCTAATACATCTATCAACGCATTTGGATAGATATTAACTTCAAATTTTTCGTCTAAATTTTTATCAAAAGCAAAATTCAAATTCTGTGCATTAACTGTATCAATCGAAACTTTGAATGGAATTGAAACTGTATCTTTAAACACATAAATTTTAGATAAATCCAATGATTTTATTGGTGCATTTGCCTGAATTTTAAATGGTTTATTTGGTGCTAATTTTTGATCATTTAATGCTTTAAATTCTAATTTTCGTTCTGTATTCGATTTTGAATATAATGCACTTACTTCATCAATTTGATCTTTATGTTGAACCTTGAAGTTCAATTTTGCACTTCTTCCTACAATTGTATCCACTTTTGGATTGAACCAAAAATTAATCGAATCTTGTCTTGGAAACTTCTGAATATAAGCCGTTTTGAATTCTTTCCCAACCGGCGTTATCGTAACATCATCCGTTGCTCCTGTCGTTTTAAAAACAATTAAACCTTCTTGTTTAAAACTCGCTTCAGGTTTACGATAAGCTGGTTTTTGATTGAATAAATTCAAGTTGATTTGTTGATTCGCATTCAGCTCAATTGGTTCGTTATGAAAAGCCAAACGCTCTTTTCCATAATCGTACATCACATTTTCTACCTTATCCTCAAAAGCAATTAATTTATACTTACCCGAAGCCAAATAATTTAATTGATATTCTCCTTTATCATTGGCTCTCGCAATGTAATATGGTTTCTTTTGCAGAATGATACTGTCTTTGTATGTACTATCTACTTTATATAGCCCGACCAATATCTTTTCTGGTAATTTGAAATCATAAGACGAATTTACACGACCTGTTACCTTCAACGAATCGATAAAACTACCTGTCGAAAAAACATATTGAAAGTTTGATAACTTATTATTTTCGTTAAAATCTTGAATCGCATCACCAAAATTGAAACTATATGTTGTATTTGGTAACAATGGTTCTTGAAATTTAATCGAAATATATTTCTTCGCTAAAGCTTGCGGCGTCACAATTGGAGGAATCTGAAACGATGGCGAAACAACCACATTTTTACTGTATTCTTTCAGAAGAATATACTCATCAAAGTTGATTGTAGCCTCTTGCAAATTGACATCTACATTCGTAGCCAATGTATCTGGATCAGCTTTTAGGAAAACTGGCGGAGTTTCATCTTTAGGTCCTCCTGTTGGTGAACCTTGTCTTGCACAAGAAATAACCGTCAAAATGGTTAACATCAAAAGCGAAAAACGTGTCGTCTTATTCATGGGTGCAAGTTAAGAAAAAGCTTGTTATTAAGCACAAGCAATGGTAATTACACTTATCTTAAAATTTTCTGAAAGATTAAACTTTTTTATTGCTGATGCAATCGTTGCGCCAGTTGTTAACACATCATCAATCAAAATATAATGTCCAGGCTTAAGATTTGGATTGATTTCAAACGCATCTTTCAAATTTTCCAATCGGTGTTTTTTGTCTTCATTTACTTGAGATGAATTGTATTTAGTTCGGATTAATCCATCCGAAAAATAATTTATCTGGTTGATTTCTGCCAACGTTCGTGCAAAATTTTCTACTTGATTGTAGCCTCTTGTTTTCAATCGTTTTGAATGCAATGGAATCGGAATAATTCCGTCATAATGACTCAAATCAAACTTAATCATCTGCGCTAAATCAATTCCAATTTCTGGGCGATTTCTATATTTCATTTCATGTAAAATAGCTTGCGTGGTGTTATGATGTTTAAATTCTAACAAAGAAAAAGCGTTTTCAACTTCGCAAAAATTTCTCAATTTATCATAAGCTCGATTATTTTGATCGAAATTAAAATGTGTGAAAACGAGTTTTGTTGAACACGAAACACACAGAAATTGCGAAGCTTGAATGACGTCTTGGCAATCCAAACAACGCATCGGAAAAAATAAATCAACCAAAGAATTTACGATTGTTTTGATTTCCATTACCTTTGCAAATTAAAGTTTAGTACTAAATTTAATGAAAATCATTCGACTTACAAAAGCTTTTACGTTCGAAACTGCACATGCATTGCATGGTTATGACGGAAAGTGTAAAAATATACATGGGCATTCGTACAAATTATTTGTAACTGTGAAAGGAACACCTTCTGAAGACACAACCGATGTGAAACTTGGAATGGTGATGGATTTTGGGGATTTGAAAAAAATTGTGAACAAAGAAATTGTTGATCTTTTTGATCACGCTATTTTATTGAACGAAAATTCACCTCACAAAATATTAGGTGAAAAATTATTAGCAGAAGGACACAATGTTGTTTTTACAGATTATCAACCGTCTGCTGAAAACATGATTTTATGGATTGTGGATAAAATCAAACCTCTTTTACCAACGAATATCGATTTGGTTGCTTTGAAATTACACGAAACTGAAAATTCTTATGCAGAATGGTTAGCGGAGGACAACCAATAAACATTCAGTTAGAACCTGGTAAAAAAGCCTATTTTTCTTCGGATCATCATTTTGGTGCTCCGAATGAAAAAGATAGTTTGGTGCGCGAAAAATTGTTTGTAAAATGGCTTGACGAAATAAAAGATGATTGTGGTGTTTTATTTTTGATTGGCGATTTGTTCGATTTTTGGTTTGAATATAAACACGTTGTTCCAAAAGGATTTGTGCGTGTTTTAGGAAAATTAGCCGAAATTTCTGATCGTGGAATTCCAATTTATTTCTTTGTTGGCAATCATGATTTATGGATGAAAGATTATTTGGAAGAACAAATCAATGCAATTGTTTTTCGAGATAAACAAGATTTTATCATCAATGGAAAAGAATTTTTTATCGTTCATGGCGATGGAAAAGGACCTGGTGATAAAGGCTACAAATGCATGAAAAAAGTCTTTACGAACAAAATTTGTCAATTTCTTTTTTATCTACTTCATCCCGATTTGGCAATGTGGTTAGGAATTACAGCTTCACGAAAAAACAAAATGATTTCGGGTGACGAAGATGTTAATTTTTTGGGCGTTGACAACGAATGGTTAATCATGTATAGTCGCAAGCAATTGCATCGAAAATACTACGATTATCTAATTTACGGACATCGACATTTACCAATGGAAATTGCGATAGGCAAAGCGCGTCATATCAATCTTGGTGATTGGATTAACTACTTTACTTATGGTATTTTTAATGGAAAAGAATTCGAATTAAAAACTTACCTCCGTGATCAAGGAGAAGAATCGAGGGATTCTATCATAAAAATTATAGATTAGCAAGCAAATCATAAAAACCCAAAGAAATGCCTCTTTTAGCCATTCTATTTTGGGTTTGCTTTCGCTAAAATATCTTGTTAACATCAACATAATGCTAAAACCTAAAAAAGCAAGATAAGCATCGTTATTTCCTCCGTAAAGAATATACGTAATCAACATTGTTCCAAACATAAAATGCATCAACAAAAAGATACGTTTCTTTTGTGCTGTCAATTTATTCACATTCTTGAAATGATTGATAATTGAATAAATTAGAATAATTGCAATTGGAACTAAAAACAATTGTTTCCATTCGAAATGTACCATTGTAAACATTAATTGTTCTTTATAAAAATCGAACATAAAGTAATAATCGAGCAGAAAACTAACTTGAGCAACGATTAATATAGGAAGAATAAATCCTAGAAAACCAAGGATAGGAATTTTTGGTTCTACCACTCTTAAAGTCAAGAAATAAGTAAAAACTACAATTCCTAAGAAAATAAGTGGTGGACTTAATAAAATTGCAAAACTCATAAAAACGCCTATATCAAATGCATTGTACGTATCGTTTTTTTCGGACTCAAAATAGAGTAATTGCACTGTTACATAAGTCACAAGCAACAAACTTCCTGCAATTCGATAATCGGATAAACCTGCAATAAAAGGCATGATCCATAAAATATAGACAAAAGTTGGATAGGATGAAGTCGAAATTAAATCATTCGTATTGTCGATATACCCCACAAAAGCAATCGTCAAAATCGTCAGGACTATGCCTAATTTTTCTAAATTACTCAGATCAATACTGTTAAAATTAGTAACTCCAAGTAACGTAAACAGCACAATGATAAAAATCTGTATAAAAAAATTCCTTTTGTCAAGTAGATTAACCAACATTTTATTAACTTTGATGCAAATTAAGCAATAAACTAGAATATGGGAGTTATAACTGATTTATTTTTTGCGATTGGTGATATTTTCAAATGGACTTTTGAAAACTTATTATCTCCAGTTGGTGTTATCTTTGGATGGTTATTTACATTCATCGGATGCGCATTACTTGGATGGTGGTTATATAAAATCGCTAGCTTTGGAACCGAAAATGAAAAAAGATACGAAAGATAATTTATCTTATATTGTATAAAATATATTTTCGAATTATTTCGAAAAACCTCTTATAAATTTATAAGAGGTTTTTTTTAGATATAGTATAGTATAAATGAAATAAAAATTAAATACTTTCGTTGAATATTTATAAAATTTTGAAATTTACATCCGTAAACACATGAATTCACAATCTTCAGAAATTGAAATTGGAGCTTTTTTTAAAAACTTTCTACAAAAATTCAGAACTTTTTTACAAAAAAATCTTCTATTTATTATCTTATTAGCAGCATTAGGTTTCATTGTTGCTTATTATATAAATCCAATATTAAAAACTTATGAAAGTAAGGTAATTGTAAGTCCAAATTATGGAAGTGTAGATTATTTATATAATGAAATTGAATTAATCAATTCTAAAATTTCAGATAAAGACACTACCTTTCTTAATAAAATTGGTATTACTCCTAATATCAATAAAATAGAAGTCAAACCTATTATTAACATCTATCAATTTGCTGGCGAAAATGAAAGTAATTTTGATCTACTTAAGCTATTTGCTGAAGATGGTGATATTAATAAAGTAGCCGATGATGATAAAACAAGTAAAAATTATAAAACACATCAAATTATTCTAACGTCAAAAAAATCATCCATACAAACATCAAATATTGATAAATTATTAAAATTTCTTAATAAAAATGAATATTATAATCAAGTTCGTTTAATAAGAATAGATAATGAAAAACAACGTTTAGGAATAAATGATGGTACTATAAAACAAATAGATGCTGTTTTTTCGAAAGTTGAAAACTCAACAAAATCAGAAGCAAGCAAAAATTTGGTTTATGTCAATGATAATAATCAACTTAATGATTTATTAATAACAAAAAGAGAACTTATAAAAGAAAACGAATATATTAAATTAAACGAATTGTTATCTACAAATGTCATAAAGAAAATCAGTGAATCTCTAAATGTTCAAGCTAAAACAAAAGGAAGTTTATTGATGATAATTTTACCAATTTTATTTATAGGTATATTTATATTCATTAGATTAATATTTACTAAACAAAAATAACTTTATTCATGAAAAATTTAACTTTATTATTATTCTGCTCCTTTATTATTTTCCAAAGTTGTGGAAATGATAAAAAACCGAGAACAAAAGAAGTACAAACTTCTAGTACATCAACAGAAAAAGACTCTTCTAATGATCAATCATTAATTTCTAAAAAAGGATTAGTACTAACTATTAATGCAGATTTTAGCAAAAATGATGAATTAGTTCTGTTTTGGAAAGATAAAAGTATTGGATGGTTTACAGATGAAAAAACTATATATGGAGGATCTTCAGATATAAAAGGACATCAAACTATAGAGTTTAAATTTCCTGAAAACGCAATTCCTAATGATTTACGTATTGATATAAGTGGAGATAAATTACAAAAAGAAATTAAAATAAATTTCATTAAAATTTCTGATGAAAATAGAGAATTCTATGTGTTTGGCGATGAGTTAACAAAGTACTTTAAAACAAATGAATTTATCACTTATAATGAAAAAAACCATTCATTAACTTTAAATACTAAAGGAGAAAACTACGATCCTTATTTAACTACAACACATGATTTCATTCTTGAGTTACAAAGAGTGTTAAATACTACTTTTTAATTAAAAAAACAATTGATTACAGCTTTTCAAAGTGCTAAAATTTATTCAAAAATATAAACAATATGAAAAATTAGTATATAATTTTTTATTCCTTTTTATCATCCAAATAGTAGAAATGTTTGTTCCTTTGATAATTTTTAGGATTTTGATTGATGTAGTTGGTGTTGAAAAATTTGGATTATTAAATTATATTATTGCATTTGTCGTCTATTTTCAAATATTAATTGATTATGGGTTTAACAATTCTGCTACAAGACAAATATCACTTAATATACATAGTAATGCTAAAGTAAATGTGATAATAAATAGAGTTATATCTGCTAAAATATATTTACTCGTTTTCAGTTTTATTATATTTTCTCTCATTGTTTTTTTTATTCCTAGTTTCAAAGAAAATTGGATAATTTATTTTTTATACTTTGGAGTCATAATTGGTTATACATTTTCACCTTCTTGGTATTATCAAGGTATTCAGAACATGAAAAGCTATATGCTCACAAACATAATTGTTAAAATATCTTCTTTGATTATTATTTATTTTCTAATTAAAAATGAAAATGATTTTTGGTTAGCACCTTTGATTTTGAGTATTAGCCAAATTTTAATTGCCTTGATAACATTTTCTTTACTACTATTGAACAATTCATATCAATTCAGATTATTATCCCCAATAAAAATATTTAGAGAATTAAATGAGGGTAAATATTTTTTTTTATCTGAATTACAAGCTACATTGTTTACAAATACAAATGTTATAATATTAGGCTTTTTTTCATCTTTAACAAACGTTGCATACTTTACTTCTGCTGATAAATTAACGCGCTCAATAAGAAATATACAAATACCTTTATCAAATGCTTTGTATCCACATCTTTCAATAGAGGTTAATAAAAATCCAAAAAAGGGATTGAAACAAATTAATAAAATAACTTTATTTGGACTTTGTATATTAATTTCTTCTTCTATAATTATAGGATATTTTGGTGAGAAAATAATTATTTTAATTTTTAGCAATGATATGACTGGAGCTACTACAGTCTTTCAAATTTTATTATTGATACCAATTTTTTCATTCATAGACAGTATGTATGGTAAACAAATTCTATTAAACTTAAAAAAAGATAAAATATTTTTCAATATATTTTTATTTAGTTCATTATTCTGTCTCATTTTAAGTTGTATTTTATCCTATAAATATAGCATAATAGGAACAGCAATCGCTGTTGTTATAGGACAAGGAGTTTTAGCAATTCTCATGTTTTTTTATGCTCAAAAAATTGTATATGGAAAAAGTTAAAGTTAGTATTATTATACCTGTTTATAAACCAGGAAATTTAATTCATGAATGTGTGACATCATTAATTAATCAGAGTTTTAAATCAACCGAATTTATTTTTGTAAATGACGGCTCACCTGATAATGTTCAAGAAATCTTAAATGATTATCAAAAAAAAGATGAAAGAATTAAAATTATAGAACAAGAAAATCAAGGAATTAGTGTTGCTAGAAATAAAGGATTACAAATAGCAAAAGGAGAATATATTGGCTTTCTAGATAATGATGATTATTATAAAGATAATTTTATTGAAAAATTATATTCTAAAGCCTCTAAATGTCAACTTGATATTGTTGTATCAAGAACTATTGAAGGTCGAGATGGAAAAAAAATTATTAAAGCTCCTATTTTTGAAACAAATAAAATTTATAATCAAGAATTTTCACACAAAAATTTTATAAAAAATTTATTAACTGAAGAATCTCTTTTTGCTGTATGGAACAAACTATACAAAAGAGAGTTAATCACTCAATATAACATTCAATTTCCGTCAAATAGAGAAATAGAAGAAGATTGTATGTTTAATTTACAAGCTTTTAATAATTCGAAAAGAATAATGTTTATTGATTATTATGGTTACTATTATCGTGAAGTTTCTACAAGTGAATCGAGAAGATTTATTGAAAGAGATTTATTCACAAAAGCGATAGAAAAATATAATTTTGACTATAAATCTACTTATAATTTAGAAATTAATAAGGAGGAAGAAGAACGTTTTAAAAGTGTTCGATTAATCAATAGGGCAATATACTTAACATTTATATGCTCCAAGGATAATGCAAATTTCAATACAAATTATTCCTATGTAAAATCTATCGTTTCCAATCCTATTTTGATTAATGCTATGAAAACATATAAACATGATCCGTTATTAAAAGCAGGTAAATATAATCGAATCTTAATTAATATAATTTTGAAACAAAATTATATTAAATTAAGAATAATATGTTTTTCTATTTACAAATTTTATACACAATCAGTTTCAGAATTTTTAAGAAATTTAAATGGAACAAATAAAAATATTGAATTGATTTTAGATGAAAAATAATTATAAAAATGTATTTAATTACTTATTTTTCTTAGGACTTTTCTTTTTTTCTTTCAACCATATAGAAGTAATGCCTTTTATGGGAGAGTATATAAAAGAATCCGGAGCTATTTTTTTCTTTTTAGGTTTTTTTTTACTTGTGATAGAAATTATAAAAACAGGAAAAATAAACTTTCCTATTAATGATAAATTATATTTCTTAATTCTAATATTTTATTCAATATGTATAATTTGTACAGTTATAAACTTCAACTCTGTTTCTAATAATTATTTTAAACGAACTACTGGAGTTTCTAGATTTATAAGACAAATAATTTCTTTATCAATTCCTTTCTTTGTTTTTATTCCTTTTTTTTGGCGTGTCATACAAAACTGGACAATAACAAAAATTTTTTTTACTATACGAAGAATATTTTTGTTCTCTTTATTATTCGCTTCATTTTATGGTTTTTTTGAAATTTTATATTCCTATTTTGGTATCTATCCTGCTAGATATGTTACTGATCTACTTGGTAATATAATCCCTTTCATAAAACCATATTATCATCAAGGTGGAAGGATTTCAGTTTTTGCTTACGAACCTCCATTTTTTGCAATATATCTAATTACAATATCAGGTTGGATGTTTAGTTATATATTAACAGAAAATAATATTATCAAAAAATTATACCCTTCAATCGCTGTTTTAGGTTTTACCTTTTTTTCTGGTTCAAGAACAGGGCTTCTTGTTATATTTTTTATCTTTACACTATTTATCTTTTATCTTTACAAAAATAATTTTTACCGTAAACAACTTAATATTTTATTTTTCGGCTTTTTTATTATAATCTTTTCTTCATTAGCATTTAATGCAGAAAAATTAATTTATTCTATCAACCAAAAAGTTGAAAGTTTAAATTTTGTAGGAAACTTAAAGACAGACGTTTCTAACAAAACAAGATTTGGAATGCAGTATGCTTCTATACAAGTGTTCAAAGAAAACCCAATTTTTGGTGTTGGTTTTGGACAACAGGTATATCATTCAAGATTTCACTACCCTAGATGGTCTACAATTAATAATTGGGAATTTAAAGAGTTTTACAATAACAAAAAAGATCCTTCATTTCCTCCAGGATATAATATTTACACTAGATTATTAGCAGAATTAGGAATTGTAGGTTTTTTATCTTGGATGTCAATATTACTTTATAGCTTATTTTTGTGTTATAAGTTTTTACAATCAAAAGATTTTCACACAAAAGTCTTAGCTATTTCAATTACTATATCTCTAATCGGACTTTACATAAATTGGTTACAAATAGATACTTTTAGACTTTATGGAGTGTGGTTAAATTTTGTGATATTAATGTTTTTGCAACATAAAGTTTATCAAAAGAATGAATAAAAATCTATTAATAATTCCTCATTATAATAATCCTGATGGATTGATTAAATCAATTTCTTCAATTGGAAAAGACGAAAACTTGGATGTAATTGTAATTGATGACGGTAGTTCTATTAACAAAATTAATGAATTTGAAGTTTTGAGCAATAAAGCATTCAAAGGAGAAATATTATTTAAATACTGTAATGTAAATAGAGGAATCGAATTTGTTTTAAATGATGCAATAGATTACGCTCTTGGAAAAGATTATATTTATCTCTCTAGACTAGATTGTGGAGATATATGTAAAAATAACAGATTTCAAACACAAGAACTTTTTTTTGAAAAAAATAAAAGTATTTCATTAATAGGAAGTAATGTAGATGCAGTAAATGAAAATGGTGAATTTTTATACACAATCAAAGTCCCATTGACAGATAAAGATATTAGAAAAGGAATGCTAATAAATTGTATGTTTATACATCCTAGTGTGATGTTCAAAGCCCAAGTTATTAAACAAGTTGGGAAATACCCTACGGAATATAAAGCGGCAGAAGACTTCGCTTTATTTACGAATATTTTGAAATCTTTTAAAGGTGCTAATATCAACGAATCCTTAGTTAGAATTGAATTGAATACAAAAGGAATTAGTATAACAAATAGAAAAAAACAAACTAAAAGTAGAATACAAATTCTTGAAAAGAATTACAAATTAGGTGTCATTTCTACATACGGACTAATTAGAAGTTATATTTTACATTATACTCCATATTCGTTAGTCCAAAAATTAAAAAAAATTATTTATAAATGAAATATTACATAAATAGATTTAGATAT
This sequence comes from Empedobacter sp. GD03861, assembly GCF_029840885.1. Taxonomy (NCBI): domain Bacteria; kingdom Pseudomonadati; phylum Bacteroidota; class Flavobacteriia; order Flavobacteriales; family Weeksellaceae; genus Empedobacter; species Empedobacter sp. GD03861. The sequence continues at coordinate 31,780 of NZ_JAOCDJ010000003.1, read as the reverse complement.
TTCTTTCTATTATTATTTATACTAATATTACCTTTTACTATTGCTATTAGCAATATGACATTTGGTATTTTTTCTGTATTAAGTATTATTAGTTTTTTTTATTTTAAAGAAGATTTTTATATAGATAAATTCTTGATACTTATTCTCACATTTCTATTATATTTGTCCGTAGATGGTTTTTTTCAAGGATCTTATAATGCTAATAAAACATTATGGAAATTTCTTCCAATATTATTAATTGGAACAATATTGATGTACTCTAGTAAAAATTTGCCTTTACTAAAATTAAAAAAAATATCTGTTTTTTCTAGTTGTATTTTTATTCTTATTTGCTTAATAAGAACGATAATATTTTATACTGAAAATCATTTTCTTCCTTTTGCAAATGATGCCGAAATAGCTAGTATTCTTAAGATACACAGACCATATTTAGGATTTTATGTATTATTGAATATTATTTTATCTTATGATCTTTTTAATAAATCAGATCAAAAAAAATATAAATATCTATACAGCCTTATTTTTTTATTTTTATTTGCATTTATTGTTTTAATCGCAGCCCGATTGTCAATCATTAGTTTCTTTATTATTTCTTTTATTTATGTTATATTTTATTTAGATTTAAATATTTACAAAAAATTCACAATTGGTATTCTGCCATTATTTATTGTAAGTAGCTTTATATTTTATAGCCCTAAAATACAAGAAAGATTAAATAATAATAATCTCGAGTTAATGATAGATCACGAACCTCGATTTGTTATTTGGGAGAGTGTAAATAATATATCTAGAAATGACGATTTTAATACCATATTTGGGTATGGTAACTATCAATTAATAGAAGATTATCTCGTATTAAACTATGAACAAATAATTGATAAAAAAGAAAAAAGAGATTATTATATTGAAGAACGATTTAATACACATTCTCAATTTTTTGATTATTTTTTATTTGGAGGATTTATTGCTTTTTTCTTTTTTATCAGTATATGTTTAATTTCTTTATGGAAAACTAAACGAGACTTTACTTCTTTCGCTATAATGATCTCATTTATTTTATTTTTCTCAGTGGAAAATGTATTTCATAGACAATTAGGTTGTTATTTGTTTATTTTATATTACTTCGTAGCTTTAAAAAATAAGAAAAACATTTATTTCGATTAATCAAAATCTTTAGGAGCTATACTTTTCCAATGTCTTAAAGACTCTTTAAGTCCGTAATTGAATTTAAATCCTTTATCTATCAAATAATTTGGTTTTATATTAGTAGGAAATGCAGCTTTTTTTACTCTTACAGGATGTATATCTGATTTTTTTCCAATCATCTTAAATCCAATTTGTAGTATTCCCGCAACAATAACTAAAAAACTAACAGGGATACTAAACGTTGGTTTCTTATAACCTAATTCTTTTTTTATTATCTCTATCATCTCTTTTAAATTATGAATAGGATTTTCAGCATAATTATAAATAATTAATCTCTCATTTTGATTCATAGTAAACAAAATACTTTCAATTAAACCAAATACATAACCGTATGCTTTAATAATATTACCTCCATTTGGAAGCATAAATGCACCTTTCTTAAGGGCCTTTATTGTTCTATATATATTTCCTGGATCATGAGGTCCATAAATAACACTCGGTCTTACTATAATTAATCTCCTATCAATAGATTTTGCTAACCAAATTTGATGAATTTTTTCAGCTAAACCTTTAGAAATTCCGTAAGGAGTTTCAGCATAAATCATCGACTCTTCTGTACAAACATTTTTAGATTTTCCATAAGGTGCAATACTACTTGTAAAAAATATATTCTTAACATTCAATCTTTCTGCAAACTCATTTATATTTTCAGCACCATTAATATTAGTATCAAAATATTCTTTCCTATCATGGCCTGGTTCTCTGTGTATTGCTGCAAAATTATAAATCCATGATTCTTCTGTATTTATGTTGAAATCTATTAAATACTCTATCTTATTTCTAACATCACAATATATATATTCAACACTATTATGTAAAGTTGAATTAAAATATAGAGGTTTTTTTATATCAAATAAAATAATTTTATCAAACTTATGTTCTTCAATTAATTTATTAATTAAAAAAAAGGCTATATAGCCTGATCCTCCAAAAACGAAAGCTGTTTTCATTTATTAAGTTTATTGTCAAAATTACTATATTTGCGCTATGGAAAAAATTAAATTATTACATATTTCAGAAACATTTGTAAGTGGAGTATATACATATATCAAACAAATATGTAATTATTTAGAAAATGATGAACGTTTTGAAATTCATATTATATATAGTGGAGATAGAGAAGAAACTAAATTTGATCAAATTTCAAGTGATTTTTCGTCTAAAATTTTTTTTCATCAAATTTCCATGAAACGTGAAATTTCTCCAAAAGAAGATTTAAAATCAATCTTTAATATAAGAAAAAAAATAAAAGAAATAGCTCCAGATTTAATTCATATACATTCATCCAAAGCAGGAGTTTTAGGGAGACTAGCTGCTTTTCGTTTAAAAAACAAAGTTTTTTATACTCCTCATGGATACTCTTTTTTAAGAGAGGATATATCTGAATTTAAACAAAAACTTTTCTACCAAATAGAAAAATTCTCTCAATTTTTTTTCCCTGTACAAATAATTGCTTGTGGGGATCATGAATTTAGAATTGCTTCTAAAATTGATAATAATCGTGCTTGTCTGATTTTAAATGGTGTTAACCTTTCTTATTTTGATAATAAGAGTTTTAATTCTAATAAAAGCTCTAAGATTAGAATAGGTAATTCTGGACGAATTTCTATTCAAAAGAATCCAAGATTATTTAATTTAATAGCAAAAGAATTCCCTAATTATGAGTTCTTTTGGATTGGAGATGGTGATTTAAAACATGAACTAAATTCTCCTAATATTTCTATTACTGGATGGAAAAAATATGATGAATGTATAGATATTCTTAATTCCTTTGATATATTCCTATCTACTTCCTTATGGGAAGGTCTTCCATTTAATATTCTAGAAGCAATGGCTTTAAAAAAGCCTATTATTACAAATAATATTGAAAGTAACCTCATCACCGTAGAGCAAGGTGTTAATGGGTATGTTTGTTCGACATTAGATGACTTTAATAATTCTATAAAGAAAACAATAAAAGCCAAAGAAACAATGGGAGAATCCTCTTATAAAAGAGCTTTGGATTTATTTAATCAAGAAAAAAATTTAAGTCAATTAATCGAGTTTTATACGCATTTTAAAAAAATTTAAAGCACAGCCCAATATTTTAGTACTAAAATTGGCTTTTAAGATAACTTTGAATAAAGCTAAAAAGCCGTATTGTATTCACAAAAAAGTAAATTATTTTTCTCTATTTTACTTTACTGTTTAGTATATTCCAGTATTCTAAATAGCATTTTCATCTCCTTTTACCATTAACAAACCTGTTTGTATGATTATTTTAATATCTAGAAATAAAGACCAATTTCTCACATAGAATGCATCTGCAGAGATTCTTTTTTCCATGTCTTCATTACAGTCAATCGCTCCTCTATACCCTCTAACCTGAGCTAATCCTGTAATACCTGGTTTTACATAATGTCTCAAATAATATTTTTCAATAACTTCTCTATAGTACGTATCTTGTACAATCATATGAGGACGTGGTCCTACTACTGACATATCCCCTTTTAGAACATTGATAAATTGGGGAATCTCATCTAAGCTTGTTTTTCTCAAGAATTTTCCTATTCGAGTAATTCTATCGTCATTACGTTTTGTTTCAATAACAGAGTTCGTTGATGTCGTTCTCATTGTTCTGAACTTATAACAATTGAATACTTTTCCATTTAACCCATTTCTTTTTTGCTTAAAAATAACCGCTCCTCTAGAATCTAGTAGTATCAATAAACTTAAAATAGGAAATAGCCAACTTAGAAATAGAATACAAAAAAGTAATGAAAATGATTTATCTAAAAAACTCTTAACCAGCTGGTTATATGCCAAATCTAGAGGAAACATTCTCACTTTTAAAACAGGTAAAGTATCAAGATATTTTACTTCTAATTTAGATACATCTCCGTATCTAGAGTTAGGAATCAGAAAAAAATCAAGATGATTTTTTTGACAATATAAAATAAATTGATCTATCATTCTGTCTCCCAAATCAGACATTTGAGATAAATAGACAGTGTCTATATTGTTTTTCTTTATAAAGTCATTTAAATCAATAGAACTTATTTCAAAAGAAGGATACAATACGTTTAATTTTTTTTCTCTAGAAATTAGTCCTTTAAAATTATTTCCTAATTTAGAATTTAAGGTATCCATAAAAACTTCTGTATTATTATTGACGCCAATAATACAAACATTAGACACCGCATATCCATTCTTTAGAAGATAATTATAAAAGGTCAGTATTACACCTCTAATAAACAATGAGGAAACTAAAAAGTAAATCAAAAACTCCAATGTCATTTCATTAGAAAAAAGTGGTTTTTCTTTAATTCCTGATATTGCATAAACAATTATTGAAAATATAGTTATTTGATTAATATATCTTTTGTAATTGCCAAAATTTTTAGAGGAACGCTCTTGATAATATCCTGTTTTATTTGCTAAAAACCCCCATGCAATTAAGATTAAAATAAAAACCTTATAATGTGTGCTAAATAAGTCTTCTAATTTCCAATATTCAACTTTTAATGTAACATTGTTGATATATTTATATTTTATTTTCAAAAAAAAGAAAAAAAGAAAACTTAATAGCCCAAAATCAATAACGATTAAAAATTTATAAAGATTTTTTAATAATTTATTTTTCATACCAATAAACAGATATCTATCTGCCAATAATTCTTCAATATTATAAAACGTAAAAGTATTACTTTTCTTACAATTTTTTTATGATTAAGTATTTTTATAAACATTCAAAATTATACAATAATAATTACCCAATACCATTGATTTTTGATCAGTTGGGCATTATTTGTTACTCCAAGTTTATAAAAGATATTTTTCTTGTGTGTTTCTATGGTATGTTTACTCAAAACTATTTTGTTCTCAATTTCATTTACCGTCAACCCTTCTCCGATCAAATTAATGATTTGTTTCTCTCTTTTACTCAGTAAAAAAGAATGAATAACGTTTAAATTCTGCATGTTACCTTTTTACTTATATGTATCACTATAAACAGTTCGAATCGTTGTAAATAATTTTTTTCGGATATTTCCTTCAATAGTGCTGCGTCTACAAAAGAGCTGTCTATACTATTAGCATAAGAACTTAGAACAATTATTTTTAGTAAGAATTCTTGTTGTTTGATTTCATTTATCAATTCCAACCCGTTCATCTCCGGCATCAAAATATCAACCACAAAATCTTTTAACTGAACAATAAAACCAGCCGCTTTGGTGGATATATAAATGATTTCAAAGTCTTTTTCTTGTTGAAGTAATGTTGTTAAACCATCTAAAAAAGTGGATGATCATCAATTAATGCTATTCTTATCTTATTTTTCATCGAACACTATTATTATTGTTGTTGTTCCATTCCCTAAAGCTGAATCTATGATTAAATTTACTTTTATAAATTGCATTCTTTCCTTCATTTTTTAAGATACCTATACCCGGATTATTTTGAGTTACATCAAATCCATTTCTATCATATTCTAGTACTTATAGTTAGCCTCTTTCACGTTTTGTCACAGTGATGATAACGTTATACGCATTAGCATGCTTTTCAATATTATGAAGATCTTCCTGAAAAACTCTGTACAGATGCATTTTTTGTTCTTCATTCAAAAAAACAAAGGCTTCTTGCTGGTAAAACACAAACTCGGTCTTAATAGATATTTTTTGCTCGAAGGTTTCAACCAATTCTGTGATTAGTGCCATCGGTCCCTTTTGAACAATGATAGAAATACTCAGGTTATGTGAAATCTCTCGAATTTCTTTCATTAAATCTTTTGTTCCATTTTTTTAGCTTACTCAACTAATTTATTCCGTAAATTTGTTCTCACATTTTAATCTAAATTATTTGAACTATGTTCCTCGAAAATACCTTTAATCATAACAAAAAAAGTGGATGGATAGAAGTCATCTGTGGCTCAATGTTTTCTGGTAAAACCGAAGAACTTATACGCCGTCTAAAACGTGCCGAATTTGCCAAACAACGTGTCGAAATCTTCAAACCTACGGTAGATACGCGTTATGCAGACCGCGAAGTCGTTTCGCACAATCAAAATTCTATTACATCAACGCCAGTTGAGTATTCTTCAGCAATTTTATTATTGGCTGATGATTGCGATGTGGTAGGGATTGATGAAGCACAATTTTTTGATGAAGGAATTGTAGACGTAGCCAATCAATTGGCAAACGAAGGCAAACGCGTTATTGTTGCTGGTTTGGATATGGATTTCAAAGGTCGTCCTTTTGGTCCAATGCCCAATTTAATGGCGACTGCCGAGTATGTAACAAAAGTGCATGCAATCTGCGTTCGTACAGGAAATTTAGCCAATTATTCGCACCGAAAAATTGACAGTGATCGCCTTGTAGAGCTTGGCGAAGTACTAGAATACGAACCATTAAGCCGAGTTGCTTTCTGGGAAGAACATAACAAACATAAAGTTGAAAACTTATAATCTAAATCAAATTGCAAGTATCATCAACGGTACTTTGATTGGAAATGGAGACGAAATCATCAATCAAATTTTCTTTGATTCGCGCATGATTGTCAATCCAACTCACGGAATTTTCTTTGCATTTCACGGAAACCAAAAAGACGGACATTTGTTTTTGCAAGATGCTTATCAAAGAGGAATTCGAAATTTTGTCGTAGAAAAAGCGTTGACAAATTTGCCTCATGCAAATTTTATCGAGGTTGAAAATCCGCTACTTGCTTTGCAAAATTGGGCAAAAATTCATCGCAAACAATTTCATTTTCCTGTGATCGGAATTACCGGTTCCAATGGAAAAACGATTGTCAAAGAGTGGTTGAATCAATTGTTATGGAAAAAATTCTCGATTGTTCGTAGTCCAAAAAGTTACAATTCTCAATTTGGAGCAGCACTTTCTGTTTTGCAAATGGAAGAGAAAAACGATTTGGGTATTTTCGAAGCTGGAATTTCGATGCCAAATGAAATGCAAAATCTCGAAGAAATTATTCAACCAACAATAGGTGTGTTGACAAAAATCGGAGAAGCGCATTTAGAGAATTTTAAAAATCAAGATGAATTGATTCAGGAAAAACTGAAACTATTTTCTCATGTTGATAAATTAGTTTTCAATATCGAAAACGAAAAAGTTCATCAAGCTATTCTTGAAAACGCTCATTTAGCAAAAACAGATAAATATACTTACGGTTACTCCAATTCTGCCACTGTACAGATCAAGCAAATACAAAGTAATCAGACTAATACACAAATTTCTATTTTACATAATCAACAAGAATTCACCTATTCGATTCCTTTTATCGATGATGCTTCGATTAAAAATAGTTTAATTTGCTTAACGACTTTAATTAGTTTAAATATTGATTATAAACAACTTAAAAACGAATTTAATCAACTTCTACCAATCGAAATGCGTTTGGAAATTAAAGAAGCGATTAATCATTCAATTTTAATTAATGATACCTTCAATTCTGATCTAAATTCATTAAAAATTGGTTTAAATGTGTTAAATCAACAACCACGCGACAAAAAATCGTTAGTGTTGACGGATATTTTACAAAGTAACTTATCTGATCAAGATTTATATCAACAAGCAGCCGATTTAGTCAACCCTTATCATTTTGATGAGATAGTTTTAATTGGAGAAAAAATTTCTCAGTTCAAACATTTATTTGAATCCTATGTTCGTTCATTCAATTCGACTGAAGAATTCTTAGAGCAGTTCCGTCATCAAAACGTCGACAACGAAGCTATTTTATTAAAAGGCGCTCGTCCGTTCAAATTAGAAAAAATTTCGAGTGAATTAGAAACACGTTCCAACGATTCTGTTCTCGAAATTAATTTACAACACCTTATCGAGAATATAAATGTGTACCGCTCATTGCTAAAACCTACCACAAAATTGATGTGCATGGTAAAAGCGAATAGTTATGGAACAGGAAGTTTTGAGGTAGCAAATACCTTACAAAATAACGGTGTCGATTTCTTAGGCGTTGCGATTGCAGATGAAGGAAAAGAATTGCGCGAAGCTGGAATTACCATTCCAATTATCGTCATGAACCCGGAACAAAGTAGTTACTCTACTGTTATCGATTATCAATTAGAGCCAGAGATCTATAGCTTGCGCGTCTTGAAACTATTCATTCAAAAACTACAAGAAAAACAGATTTCTTCGCCTTATCCAATTCACCTAAAAATGGAAACAGGAATGAATCGTCTTGGTTTTCACGAAGATGATTTCGAAGAGTTAATCGCCATTCTAAAAGATAATTCGCATGTCTATGTTCGTTCAATTTTCACGCATTTAGCAACTGCCGATATGCCAGAGGAAGAAGAATATGCGAAATATCAATTAGAACGTTTTGATAACAGTTATGCAGCAATTACAACTGCGTTAAACATAAAACCAATCAAACATGCATTAAATTCTCCTGGAATTGTAGCGTATGGAGAGCATCAATATGACATGGTTCGCTTAGGAATCGGGATGTATGGCTACTCAGAATATACCGATTTTATGGAGAAATATTTGAAACCTGTTGTGCGTTTCAAAACAGTTATTTCTCAAATTTCAGAAATAGAAAAAGGCGAAACTGTAAGTTACGGTCGCCGTTTTACAGCCGAGCGTCATACCAAAATTGCAACTTTACCTGTTGGTTATGCAGACGGAATTCGTCGTTCACTTGGTTACGGAAAAGGAAAAGTGGGGATTAACGGACATTTGGCTACAATTACCGGAACTATTTGTATGGATATGATGATGGTTGATGTAACCGATATTCCATGTAAAGAAGGTGATGAAGTAACTATTTTTGGAAACTCACCTACTTTAGCCGACGTCACCGAATGGTTAGGAACAATTCCTTATGAAGTCTTAACTTCGGTTTCCCAACGTATAAAACGCGTTTATTACAAAGAATAATATACTGAAAGAGTTACTGAAAAGTAGCTCTTTTTTTGTAACTTAATCGTATGAAATTCCTTTTGTACATATTCCTATTTGTCTCATTAATTCCAATATTCTTTTTAGGAATGATATATGCTCTTGCATTTATTTCATCAACTTTTGGAACTGAAAGTATGGGAAGTTTCATCATTTTAATTTCAATACTAATCCTTTTAATACTTTATTATTCCATCAAAAGTCAAAAATTAAAAAACAACTAAGCATTAAAATCTTTATCTTTATTCCTCAATTTAGATCAATTTATGCGCAGTCTTTTTGCTTTCATTTTCATTATTTCAACCATTTCTTTTGCACAAGAAACGAAGAACGATTCAACGCGTCTAAAAGTGGGTGTTGTATTGAGTGGTGGTGGCGCAAAAGGCTATGCACATGTTGGCGCTTTGAAGAAAATTGAAGAAGCTGGAATCAAAATTGATTACATCGGAGGAACAAGTATGGGTGCGATTATCGGTGGATTATATGCCGCTGGATATACACCTGACGAACTCGAGAAAATCATGCATCAATTGGACATTTCTTCATTGATTATGCAAAATAAAGATCGTGCAGAGATTCCTTTTTTCGAGAAAGCATACAAAGAAAAATACATCTTAGAATTACCTTTTGATAAGTTCAAATTAACGATTCCAAATGCCATTTCAAAAGGTCAAGGTCCGCTTGATTTATTGACTTATTTATTGCGTCCAGTTCATGATATTGATGATTTCAATAAACTTCCAACGCCTTTTGTTTGTATTGGAACTGATCTCGAAACTGGAGAAGAAAAAGTCTTTCGTTCAGGATTTTTACCTCGCGTTATTTTGGCTTCGGGCGCTTATCCAACAATGTTAGATCCTGTTACAATTGATGGTAAAATATATGTTGATGGCGGTGTTGTCAACAATTTCCCCGTGAAAGAAGTGAAAGATATGGGTGCTGATATTATTATCGGTGTAGAATTGGGTGATGGTTTACAAAAACGTGATGATCTAAATTCTGCTATTGATATTTTGAGTCAAATTATGACGATGAGTATCGTTAAAAAAACGGATGAACAAAAGAAATTAGTCGATTTATTGATTAAACCAGAGTTAAAAGAATATGCAGTTACAAGTTTTGACGAAGTAGATTCTATTTACAATCGTGGACTTATTGCTTCTGAAAAAGTATATGATCAACTCAAAGAAATTGCAAAAAAACAGCATGCTTCAAACAAAACTCGAAACGAAATTAAACTTGATGATTATGTTTTGGTGAAAGAAATTGAAGTAGAAGGATTGAAGAATTTCAACAAGAATTATATCGAAGGTAAGCTAGGGATTCGTACTCCTGAAATTATAAAATATGATGATTTAAAAGCTGGAATTTCGAAATTATATGCTTCAGGAAACTTCAATAATATCACGTATAAAATCTCAGAAATTAACGATGAAGAGAATTTATTAACGTTAAAAGTTCAAGAAAATAAGACCAAACAATCAATCCGTTTTGGATTACATTACGATGATTTATTCAAAACAGGATTACTTTTAAACTTCACTTCAAAGAATTTATTTGTCAAAAACTCGGTGCTATCTGCTGATGTTGTGGTTGGAGATTATGCGCGATATAACATCAATTTTTTCATTGATAATGGATATCTTCCAAGTATTGGTTTCAACTCTTTTTCGCATTATTTTGACAAAGAAATTGATCTAAGAAACTTCTTTGGTCAGGATAATATCTACAAAAAAGTAAATTATAACTTTAGAGAATACATCAATCAACTCTATATTCAATCCACGATTAAAGAAAAATTTGCGATTGGCGTTGGATTAGAGCATCAATACACAAAAGTTTTCACAAATAATTTTATTGCTTCTAATGAAGAATTTCCAGCAAAATCCGAAGGTTATTATTGGAAAGCGTATGGATATATCAAAGCAGATAATCGAAATAATGCAAATTTTGCGCGTAGTGGTTTAAAATTTGATGGAAGTTTCAAGTATTTATTTGATTCTAATGTAACTGGGTTTGAAAATAACTATTTGTTAGAATCAAGTTTAGAGGCAAATTTTCCGTTAAATAATTTCCTAAGTTACAGATTTACTGCTAACTTTGGAACCTTTTTCAACGATAATGTAACAATGCCTCAGAAGTTTTATATCGGAGGTTATGTTGAACAAGATTTTTTCAATTACACTAAGTTTTATGGGCTTCCTTTTGGTTCTGCGATTGGTGATAATCAATTAATGTTTGGATCCCATATTCAAGCTAGAATTTTGAAAAATCATTACACAAGTCTATTTATGAATATAGCAAATATCACAGATAGATTTGAGCAATTGAGTTTAACAGATTACAAATATCTTGGGTACGGCATTACCTATGGCTACGATAGTCCATTAGGACCTTTAAATTTTATTTGGAGTTATTCGCCTTACACAAAAAAAGGATTATTTAATTTAAGTTTAGGTTACTGGTTTTAGAACAATGATAGAATTATTTTACGAAACAGATTTTGAGCTAAAAGATGCTCAAACTTGGATAGATTGGATCGTAGAGAGTATGAAGAATGAAGGGAAAACAATAGAAGATTTAAACTATATTTTCTGTGATGATGAATACTTACTTCAAATTAATCGACAATATTTAGACCACGATTATTACACAGATGTTATCGGTTTCGATAATTCTATTGAAGACGAATTGATGGGTGATATTTTTATTAGTATCGAACGAATCAAAGATAATGCTGAGCAAAATGGTGTTTCTTTTGAGAACGAATTAGCTCGTGTTGTTATCCACGGAATATTACATTTTGCTGGTTATATGGACAAAGAACCAGACGACAAAGAATTGATGACTGCAAAAGAAAATCAATATTTAGAAACATTTAGTAGCTATCTAAATCAATAATGTTCCACGTGGAACATTTATTATTTTAACAAGAAAAATAAGTTTACAATCAAATGATATTTCAATCAGAATATGATGTAATTGTAGTTGGTGGTGGTCACGCAGGTGCAGAAGCAACAGCGGCAGCAGCCAATTTAGGAGCAAAAACGCTTCTTGTTACAATGAACTTACAAACAATCGGACAAATGTCTTGTAATCCTGCTATGGGTGGAATAGCAAAAGGACAAATTGTTCGCGAGATTGACGCTTTAGGTGGATACTCTGGTATTATTACCGACAAAACTGCAATTCAATTCAAGATGCTGAATCAATCAAAAGGTCCAGCGATGTGGTCACCACGAGCGCAATCAGACCGTATGCGTTTTGCAGAAGAATGGCGTTTATCTTTAGAGAGAACAGAGAATGTTGACTTCTTCCAAGATATGGTGAAAAACTTAATCATAGAAAATGGTAAAGTTTGTGGAGTAATTACAGCCATGGGAATGAAAATTCGTTCTAAATCTGTTGTTCTTACAAATGGTACTTTCTTGAATGGTTTGATTCATATTGGAGAAAAACAATTTGGAGGTGGACGCATGGGAGAATCTGCTGCTTTTGGAATTACGGAACAATTGGTTGATTTAGGTTTCGAAGCTGGAAGAATGAAAACAGGAACTCCTCCTCGTGTAGATGGTCGTTCTATCGATTATACGAAAATGGTTGAGCAACCAGGTGATGAAAATCCTTCAAAATTCTCATATACAAATACACAAAAATTAACAAAACAACGTTCTTGTTGGATTACCTATACGAATCAAGAAGTTCACGATTTATTGCGCGAAGGTTTTGATCGTTCTCCAATGTTTAACGGAACAATTAAATCGACTGGACCAAGATATTGTCCATCTATCGAAGATAAAATTAATCGTTTTGCAGACAAAGATCGTCATCAGATTTTTGCAGAACCAGAAGGTTGGCATACGATGGAATTTTATATAAATGGATTCTCAACATCTTTGCCTGATGATATTCAAGCAAGAGCTTTACGTTCTGTTCCAGGTTTTGAAAATGCTAAAATTTTACGTCCTGGATATGCCATCGAATATGATTATTTTCCACCAACACAATTAAAACATACGTTAGAAACTAAACTAATTGATAACTTATATTGTGCTGGTCAAATTAACGGAACTACAGGTTATGAAGAAGCTGCTTCTCAAGGCTTGATGGCGGGTATAAATGCTGTGTTGAAAATTCAAGGAAAGGATCCATTTATCTTAAATCGTAATGAAGCGTATATAGGAGTTTTAATCGACGATTTAATTACAAAAGGTACAGAAGAACCGTATCGTATGTTTACGTCTCGTGCAGAATATCGAATCTTATTGAGACAAGATAATGCTGATGAACGTTTGACAAGAAAAAGTTTTGAGCTTGGTTTAGCTTCAGAAGATCGCTTGAGAAGGATGGAAGAAAAATTTGATAAAGCTGAAAAGCTTGTTAATTATTTCGAAGAAAATTCTATCAAGCCACAAGAGATAAATGATGTAATTGAAGAGCGCGAAGGAACACCTTTGAAACAACCAAACAAAATGATTTCGGTTATTTCTCGTCCTGAATTAAAGCTTTCTGATTTTACAAAATTGAATCGTGTGAAAGAGTTTATTGAAACGAATGAATACGATCAAGAAGAATTAGAGCAAACAGAAATTCAGATCAAATACAAAGGCTATATTAAGAAAGAACAACAGAATGCAGATAAATTGCATCGTCTGGAAAATCTAAAAATTCCAGCTGATATAGATTATCATGTTTTTGGATCGATGTCGATAGAAGCTCGTCAAAAATTAACAAAAATAAAACCTGCAACGGTAGCACAAGCATCAAGAATTAGTGGTGTATCGCCAGCAGATATAAGTGTATTATTAATTTACATGGGAAGATAATATGGAAAATGTTCCACGTGAAACATCTCAAGAAAATCCTTCAAAAGAAGGATTTTCTGGTATTAAGAAATTAGATTTAAAAGATTATTTTTTAACAGGAGAAAAATTTGAGATTTACGAAGATTCAGAAACCGAAGTTTTGTACACTCTCCCCCAGCCTATCGAAAATTTAGGAAAGTATTACGAAAGTAAAAATTACATTTCCCATACCGATGGAAAGAAATCTATTTTCGAACGTTTTTATCAAATGGCAAAATCAATCAATCTAAATAATAAATTAGAATTGATTAATAAAGTTGGCAATGGTAAAAAGATTCTAGATTATGGTTGTGGTGTTGGAGATTTTTTAGAGCATCTACAAAAAAATGGTTATGATGTTTTGGGAATGGAACCAAATGATTCGGCAAGACGAATTGCTCAATCAAAAGTTGGAATAGAAAAAGTTACTTCTACAGAATTAGAACAGAATACAGAAAAGTATGATGTGATTACCTTGTGGCATGTTCTAGAACATATCCCTAATCTGAAAGAAATAATTACAGAACTAAAGAAACATTTAACAAAAAGTGGTATCTTAGTAGTAGCTGTCCCGAACCACCAATCGTATGATGCTAAATATTATGGTGAATATTGGGCGGCTTATGATGTACCTCGTCATTTATGGCATTTCACAGAAACCAGCATGCGAAAGTTATTTAGCAACTTTGGCATGAAAATTGAATCTATCCACCCGATGAAATTAGATTCATTTTATGTGAGTCTACTATCTGAAAAATATAAAGGTAATAAGTTAGGTTTTATCAATGCGCTTAGAATTGGTTTGAAGTCTAATACTCAAGCTAAAAAAACAGGTCAATATTCGTCTTTAATCTATATTATTAAAGCTGAAAATTAAAATAAGCGTTTTTAAAGAATGATTATCTAATCAGACGTATTAGGAATCGTTTTTTTTCTAAAACTTTATTAAATCTAATTTATAAAAGCCGTTTTTTAAGATTAATAATAGATAAAATAAATAGCTATGAAAAAAAGTATTTTATTATTTGGGATATGCGCTTCAGCATTTTTAACTTCTTGTGCATCTACAACCGTTGCAAAACAAGAAATACAAACAGGTAAAGAAGTAAGAGGTGCATGGACTTTGACAAATGTAGACTACCAAGGTTTAACAACAAACGAGGTACAAGGTAATGTAAAAATTACTGATGCAGTTGCGAAAGTTTTTGACACAGCAAATCCAGAATGTTATGAAGGTTCTACTTGGAACTTGGTTCAAAACAACAAAAAAGGAACTTACACTTTCAATAATGCAGGTGGAGATTGTCCTTCAGGAACGGCTAACATTATTTGGGATTTACAACAAGATGGTTCTACAACTTATTTCATCTTCAAAGATGTTACAGGAATCAAAGCGAAACAAAATACAGCAGGATATAAAATGCGTGTAGATTATGTTGATGCAAATTCGATGAAATTGGTACAAGATATCAATGCAAACGGAAAAATTGCTCAAGTGATTTATAACTTCGTACGTTAATCAACAATTAAAAAAACTTAGAAATTATGAAAAAAATAAATACTAAAATAGCTGCAATTGTATTGGGAGGTTCATTTATGATGTCTTCTTGTACAGCTGTACAAAATGCAAATAATACACAAAAAGGTGCTGGTATTGGTGCTGTTGCCGGTGGAGTTTTAGGAGGGCTTATTGGTAAAGGTGCTGGAGGTGCGTTAATTGGTGCTGCTGTTGGTGGAGCTGCTGGTGGTGTTATTGGTAACAACATGGATAAACAAGCGCAAAAAATTGAGCAAGTTTTACCAGGTGCAGAAGTTGTAAGAACTGAAGAAGGAATTAATTTAATTTTAGATGAAAACTCTAAAGTTACTTTTGATTACAATAAATCTTCATTAACAAGTACTGCAAAAGCAAACTTAGATAAATTAATTGAAGTTTTTAAAGAATATCCTGATACAGATCTTTTAGTTATTGGGTATACAGATAATGTAGGTTCTCAATCTTATAATAAACCACTTTCTGAACAAAGAGCACAATCTGTAAAAGATTATTTAATTTCGAAAGGAATTGCATCTTCTCGTCTAACATCTACTGGAAAAGGTATAGAAGATCCAATTGCAGATAATAGTACTGCTGAAGGTCGTGCTAAAAATAGACGTGTAGAAGTTACTATTACAGCTAACGAAAAAATGAAAGCGGACGCTGCTAAAGAAGCTAACGGACAATAATTCATTTCAATATAAAACAAGAAAAGCGTTCAGAATCTGAACGCTTTTTTTATGTTTAATAAGTTTGAGAATTATTTAAAATTAACCACAAACCATTTATTATTGATCTTTTCTAAAGTCACTTGATACGTCTTAGATGATTGGTCTTTTAAATTTGCATTCACTTCAACCAATGCAACTTTTTCATCTGCATCTAACACTTTTGCATCATTAATTGTTGCTTGCTCTAAATTCTTAATTGATTCATCAGAAGAAAATTTTTGGAAAGTATTCCATTCGCCACTTCTTGTCAACGCAAAAGCACCAGAATAATTTTTCTTTGATAAATTTGTCATAAAACGATTCGAAAGAGATTTTACCATTCCAGCTTCTTTACTTACATGTGCAGGCGTACTTTCAACCAAAAGAGAATCTACAACCTCAGCAGCACCAACTAAATTCAACGGAACTTTTACTGCTTTACGATTCGTTAAATAACGTTCAGAATTCGGAATTCGAACCAAAATGTCCAAACGATCATTCTTCAATTTTGATGGATCTAAAGATGAATATTTAATATTAATGGCATTCTTTCTGTACAAATCATCCATCGAATTTGGATCGATTGTAGAACGAAATGTATACACAATATTACCTGAATTAAACACTTCTATCGTTGCCGTTACAGCTTGATCCAATTGAATTTCCTCACCTTGCGCATTATAAAAGAATGGCGAAATTGAGATTCCTGTATCATCTTGTTTTAAACTAAAATCAAAACGTTGCACATTAGAAGTTGGTTCAGCAGGAGTTTCTACAGTTTCGGTTGCACCTGGTTTTGGAATTCCATTCACCAAAGGAACTTGATTTCTATTCCATGTAAATTTATTTTGTAACGCAACTTTTTCTGCAATATCAAAAACTTCATCTACCGTTTTTCCATCCAACAACGTACGCACAATTCCCCAACGCGCTTCATTATCCATTGATTGACTTGTGTTATACTCGAAAATAATTTGCAGAGCTTCCTTAAATTTATCTTGTTGCATAACAGGCAAAGCCTTCGAAATTTTGTCTACTGTTTCACTAAAAGTTTGTACAGATGTAGAATCAATTTCAATGTTATCATTTTTACAACTGATAATCATTAAAGCGAAAGAAGCAATGATGAATAAACGTTTCATATAGTATAGATTAATACGTTTTGAGTTAAAGTTTTATAAACAGTAAATATACTAAATACTTGTGTTGATAATGGTATTTTTTAACAAAAAAAAGCAAATTCCATTTCTGAAATCTGCTCTATATATAAAACAACTAAAACTTGAAAAAATTTCTAAATATCCATAGGAACTTCGATTAACATCAAGCGAGAATCTTTGGCTACATTAAACGAGAACTCGTTAGTATCCTTGATTTCGATGACATCTCTACGTCCTAATTTGTTTCCGTCAAATTCAACTTCTCCTTCCACAACCATAAAGAAAACACCATTTCCTTCTTTTTGTACTTTGTATGTTTCTTGTTTATCTTCTGTATAATTTCCTAAGAAAATCCACGCATCTTGATGAATCCAAACTCCTTGATCATCTGCATTTGGAGAAAGAACTTGGTATAATTCATTCTCTTTTGCTACATCACGAACAGAAATTTGTTGATAACGAGGCTCAACATTCATTTTATTTGGAATAATCCAAATCTGAAAAAAGTGTCCTTCTTGATTTTCATAAGCATTCATTTCGCTATGAAAAACTCCTGTACCTGCACTCATTACTTGTACATCTCCAGACTCAATTACAGAACCTGTTCCCATTGAATCTTCGTGCGAAATTCCTCCTTTTGTAGGAATTGTAATAATTTCCATATTATCATGAGGATGTTTTCCAAATCCCATTCCTCCAGTAATTATATCATCATTTACAACGCGCAAAGCACCAAAATGAATACGAGCTGGATCGTAATAATTTGCAAAACTGTAAGAATGTTTAGAGTCTAACCACCCATGATTTCCTCCACCTCTTGATTCTGATTTAAATATTTGGTAATTCATAGTAATTTATTTTTATACAAATTTAGGGTGCAAAAAAAACTTATCTATTGACATGTGATAAGTTATCAATTAACACACCTAGAAGATGAATAAAACTTTTTTTAAATTATTAACAAAATGTTAAAAATAATTTATATTTTAGCATTCAGTTAACACATGAGACATATATATGCTATCAATTTCAGGCGAATCAACATTTAATGTTATACTTTGGATTCTACTCCAAATCGTTCTTGTTATTATAGTAGCAGTTATTTTGTATAAAGTTTACAAAAAACTTACAAAATGAAAAAAGGTTCCGAAGTTTCGGAACCTTTTTAGTTTATATCAATTAATCATTACTGATTATTCTTCCAATCAATTATTTTATCACGAATAAACTCTGCTAATTTCACTTTACTTTGATGCGTCCAACCTGCAATATGTGGCGCCAAAACAACATTATCCGCTTGGATTAAATACTGAAATTCTTCTGGTAAATCAGATGCAACTAATTTCTCAAAACTCGATTTTTCAAATTCTAAAACATCTAAAGCTACTCCTAAAATTTTTCCTGTTTTCATTGCTTCAACCAAATCTTTTGTCACAACAGATTTACCACGCGCTGTATTCACAAAATAAAATGTTTTTTTAAAGTTAGAAATAAATTCTGCATTAATCATTTGCATCGTTTCTGGTGTTTGCGGCGTATGTAAACTTACAACATCAGCTTGTTCAAAAATTTCTTCTAACGAAACTTGCTTCGCAAATTCATTTCCTTTATTTGGCAAAATATCATAACAAATCACATTAACTTCAAAACCCTGCAAACGTCTCGCAAAAGCATTTCCCATATTTCCATAACCAATAATTCCAACCGTTTTTCCCTTCAATTCATCACCACGATTTTCTTCACGTTTCCAAATTCCATTACGAACTTCGTTATCAGCTCTGCGCAAATGATGCATCAACATCAACAACATACCAATCGCATGTTCACCAACAGAATCTCGGTTTCCTTCGGGAGAATTGAATAAAACAATGTTATTTTCGGCTGCAAACTCTTCGTCAATATTTTCCAAGCCTGCCCCTACTCTACCAATAAACTTTAAATTCGTTGCTTTTGCTAAAAAATCTTTATCAATTGGAAATCTACTCCTTACAATCATTCCATCATATTCATTGATCTTTTGTTCGATGATTTCTTTGGGTGAAGTGTAATCTTCATCAACAATAAACCCTGCTACACGAAGTCCATTATTTAGACATTCGTGATTAGAATCAATTGCTAAAATTTTATAAGGCGTATTCATTGCAAAAATTTTAATCAAAGTTACAACGAATGCAAGTATTATTATAAAATTGAAGATAAAATTGGTTACAAACAAATCGTTTATAACTACGTTAATAATATTTTAATTTATTGAAAATGTATAATTTATATTGCTAATTAAATAATAATTGAAGTTTAAAAAATGATTTTTAAAGCATTTGGTATGACCTTAACTTTTACTTGAAGTGAATCGGTATTATGAAGCTCTCCATCAAGCTGATACGTAATTGGATTATGATCTAAACTTTCAATCTTGAACTTTTTCACTTTTCGATACTTTGCTTTGTCCAACAAATCAATCTTTTTGGCTAAAACCAGTACAGAAAAATAAAATTGCTCGAAAACATCCAAATCTTCTATCATCAATAAATCCAATTCACCATCAGACAAATCAGCTTTCGGTGTAAAAGAGATTCCATAACCAGCAATGTTAGAATTAGAGCAGAATAGATAATAAAAATTTTTCTCAATAATTACATCATCTATATAAAGTCGAAACAATTTCGATTTATAATTCAACAACGTTTTCACAGATGCATCAAAATATCCAGTAATCGTACGCTTTTGATTTTCTTCATATGTTTTTATAACTTCTGCATCAATCCCAAAACCTAAATTGCTAAAAAAATACTTGTCCTCTACTCTGCCAACATCAATCGTATGAACTGCATTTGATTTGATAATTTCAATCGCTTTGTTAGCATCTTTCGGAATATTAAGATTTGTTGCCAAACCATTTCCAGATCCAGCAGGAATTATTCCTAACGGAATATTTTTTTTCACCAAAGCACTCGCCACTTCATTGATTGTCCCATCACCACCGCATGCAACAATCACATCCGAATTTTCTGCAATCGCCTCCTTCACCAATTCTTTTGCATGAAATTGATAAGCTGTTTCTTTCAAAACGATTTCGTCTGAAGAATCAAATTTTGATTGTAAAAAATCGAGCGAAATATCGTGTTTTGCGTTTCCAGAATTTGGATTAACAATGAAAGTGTACTTCATTTTTTGGGAATTGAAATTTATCAAAACACAAAAATAAGAAATCTAAAAGAATCAAGCTATTTAACGTCTTTTTTTGAGGAAAAACTATCAAAAACTTTCTAACTTTGTAGTATGAAAATTAAAGAAATTCAAAACGAAATAGTAGACGAATTCTCATTTTTTGACGATTGGGAACAACGCTACGAATATTTGATCGAGTTAGGAAAAAGCTTAAATACTTTGCCTGAAGAAGCAAAAACAGATGATAAAATCATAAAAGGTTGTCAATCTTCTGTTTGGTTAGATGCAGAATTGGATGGTAATACAATCGAATTTAAAGCTGATTCTAATGCTATTTTACCAAAAGGAATTGCCGCATTATTGGTGAGAATGTATAATCATCAAACACCAAAAGATATTTTAGAATCGGATACAGATTTTATCAACGAAATTGGTTTATCAGAATTTTTATCACCAACTCGTGCAAACGGATTATTAGCGATGATAAAACAATTCAAATTTTATGCGATTGCATTTCAATCAAAACAAAATAATAGTTAGACACATCATCTAATCAACCTTATAAAATAATGAACGACTTTTTAGGCCAAGCATTTATTTTTCTATTTTCCGCTGTAATCTGCGTTCCTATTTCCAAAAAATTAAGAATGGGTTCGGTTTTGGGATATTTAATTGCCGGAGTTTTAATTGGACCTTATGTGCTAAAATTTGTTGGCAATGACGGAACAGACATTATGCACGCCACAGAATTTGGTGTAGTTATGATGCTTTTTTTGGTCGGATTAGAACTTGATCCAAAGGAATTCTGGAAGATGAAAAATAAAATCATCAACCTTGGTGGAATGCAAGTTTTGGGGACGATAATTATTGCAACTTTAGTCGGAATGTTTGCCTTGAAAATGGATTTTTCTTTGGCTGTTTCTATAGCTTTTGCAATAACCATGTCTTCAACAGCCATTATTATGCAAACACTTAGCGAAAAAGGATTGACCAAAACAAGCATAGGTAAATCGACTTTTTCAGTCTTGTTGTATCAAGATATTATGGTAATTCCGATCTTAGCAATTATTCCACTTTTAGTTGGAGATTCTTTGATTCAGTCCATTGGAGATGATTCTAAAAGTTTGTTAGTTGGTGGACCAGCGTTCATGAAAACCTTGGTTATTGTTGGTGCCATTACGTTTATTTATGTGATTGGAAGATATATCATTACACCTTATTTCAAATATGTTGGACAATTACAAGTTCGAGAAATTTACACCGCTTCTGCCCTACTTTTAGTGATTGGAGTTTCAATTTTAATGCAAAAAGTTGGAATTTCTCCTGCCTTGGGAGCATTTATTGCTGGTGTTGTTTTGGCGAATAACGAATATAAACATCAATTAGAAAGTGACATTGAGCCATTCAAATCATTATTATTAGGAATCTTTTTTATTGCTGTTGGATCAACGATTAACTTCAAATTAATTGCAGATAAACCTTTTATGATTCTTGGATTAACATTTGGAATAATGTTAATAAAATCATTGGTTTTATGGTTTATTGGAATCAAACATAAATTTGATTTTGATCAAAAATGGTTGTTCATTTTGCTTTTATCACAAGTCGGAGAATTTGCTTTCGTTATCTTATCATTGACTCGAAATTTAGATATTCTAAACAAAGAATGGTACGATTTGATGTTAGCTACAACAGCGATAACAATGGTAATAACACCATTACTTTTAGTCTTAAATGAAAAATTAATTCTAAAATATTTTGGTGTAAAAACAAAAGTAAAAACAATCATTGAAAACGATAAAATAAATCCAAATTCAGCTGATGGACAAATTATCATCGCAGGTTTTGGAGATTTTGGAAATACAATTAGCCGTGTATTGAAAAGTACTGGAATAAAATCGATTGTTTTGGATAACGATAGTGAGCGTGTAGAGAAAATGCGCAAACAAGGTTTTAATGTTTTTTATGGCGATGCAACAAATGTTAACTTACTAAAATCGGCTGGTGCTGAACATGCAAAATATTTTGTAGCTGCTTTGGATCCGCCAGAAATTAATCAAAAATTAGTTTATATTGTTCGTAAAAACTTTCCGAATTTAGAAATTATTGTTCGTGCAAAAAATCGTAGTTATGCGTATAATTATTTGAAAGATGGTATAGACGAAGTTTATCGAGAAAACTTTTTCTCATCTGTTTACGTTGGTAGACAAATCCTTATAAAATATGGTTTTTCACCTGAAGAAGCGTCTAAAATTGGGGAAATTTTCATAAAAAGTGACCGAAAATCGTTGCGTAAAATTGCAAAACATGCCGAAAATTCTGATCAATATTTTGAAGCATCTAAGCAAGAATTTGAAAAGCAAATGAAAATGGTTGCAAAAGAAATTAACAATAGGAATAATGGAGAAAACGAATCATAAAAAACTATTAGTTTTACGTTTTTCTGCTTTGGGGGATGTTACAATGATTGCTCCTGTTTTACAAGAGTTTATTGAACAAAATCCTAACATCGAAGTTTATGTTGCTTCGCGCCCTTTTATGGGAAATATTTTCAAGCAATTTCCTCAAATCAAATTTATTTCGGTTGATTTGAACAAAGACTACAAAAGCTTTTTTAGTTTGTTCAAATTATACAAAGAATTAAAACAATATAATTTTGATTATGTAGCTGATTTTCATAATGTAATCCGATCAAAAGTAATTACAACTTTATTCAAACTTAACGGAACAAAAACGGCCACTTTAGACAAAGGTCGTACAGAGAAAAGAGCTTTAGTCAATCAAGAAAATCGCGTTTTTAAGCAATTAAAATTAACAACTGAACGCTATGCTGATGTTTTACGTCAACTTGGTTTTAACGTCAATTTAAAGCATAAAATCGAACCAAAATCGATTAAGGAACCAAAATCAATTGGAATTGCTCCTTTTGCAGCCTTCACAAGTAAAATGTATCCAATCGAAAAGATGAAAATCGTAGCGACGAAATTAGCTAAAAATGGGTACAAAATTTATTTATTTGGCGGTGGAAAAGCTGAAATTGATGAATTAAAAACATGGGAAAATTTCAATCCAAACATCAAATCTTTAGCTGGAACAATCTCTTTTGAAGAAGAATTACAAGCTATTGCCAAATTAGAAGTAATGATTTCGATGGATAGCGCAAATATGCATTTAGCCTCGTTGATGGGAACACGCACAATTTCTATTTGGGGTGCAACTCATCCATTTGCTGGATTTTTAGGTTATGGACAATCTATGGATGATGTGATACAAGACGAATCGATGAAAATTCGTCCAACTTCTATCTTTGGGAAAGATCCAAAAAAGTTTAAAAACTATGATTATTTTCAAAATTTGAGTGCCGAGGATGTTTATCAACAAATCGTCAATAAACTCGAAAAATAATACTTTTAAAAGCATCATAACGATGCTTTTCCTATTTTTATAAGAAATTAAAATCACATGAAGTATACATTTCTTATTCTTGCCTTATGCTCAAATTTTTTATTTGCACAAGAACCGAAAGTTATTTTGGTTACGTTGGATGGTGTTCGTTGGAAAGAAGTTTTCCGTGGAGTTGAAAAATCAATTTTAAATGATAAAAAATACAACTCACTTATTGTCCAAACTAATGAAAAATATTGGACTGAAGATTCAATCAAACGTCGCGAATTATTGATGCCTTTTACATGGAAAACGATTAAAGAAAAAGGTGTGATTTTAGGAAATCGTGACGAACAAAACTTTGTTAATTTGACCAACAAAAGATTGTGGTCTTATCCTGGATACAACGAAATAATTACAGGAAAAGCTGATGATGAGCGAATTAAAAATAACAAAGATATTCCGAATCCTAATGTTTCAGTTTTTGAAATTGCAAATCAGCAAAAGAATTTAAACAATAAAGTAATGGCTTTTGGAAGTTGGAGAATGTATACAAATATTTTCAACCAAGAACGTTCTAAATTGTTTGTAAATGCTGGATATCAAGATAGTTTTAATCAAAACAAATCTGAACGAGAATTGCTTATCGAACGTTTTCAGTTAGAAACACCAAGACAATGGTGGGGAACTAGATTTGATATTTTTACGCACGAATTTGTCTTAGAAGCCATGAAAAATCAGAAACCTAAATTACTTTTTATAGGTTATGGAGAAGCGGATGATTACGGGCATGATGAAGATTACGATCAATATATTACTTCAATAAACCGCAATGATAGAATGATTGAGGAATTATGGAATTATGTACAAAGCGATCCATTCTATAAAGATCAAACAACTATTATTGTAACAACTGATCACGGACGTGGAAATGGAAGACAATGGACAGAACATTATGATGAAATTCCTGGATCGGACGAAGGATTTATTTTGCTGATTGGAAACAGAATTAATCCTAAAAATTTCAAACAAAACCAAACTTATCTCAATCAAATTGCCTCTACTATTGCTGATTTGATGAAAGTAAAAACATGGAATTATAAAGATTCTGGAAAATCTCTTTTGAAGTAAATTTGGCAGATTTGGATATACTCTTCTAACAACAAAATGCGACTTACAGAGCATTTTAAAACTCGATTTTACTTATTCAAAACGGCACTATTTCAAACACAATAATTTAACCTAAAAAAATATATGAACAATCTTTACACAAGATCAGGAGGACTTATAATAGGTTCTATTAGAATCTCAAGTTTACTTGCTCAAATAAATATTTATGAAGACAGGTTAATAATAAATTATTTGTTTTTCTTTAAAATAATCCTTTTAAAAAAAGATATTATAGATATAATTGCATCTAACGATTTTTTTGAAAAAGGAATTAAAATTCTTCATAAAAGCCCTAAATATGATTCAAAAATAATTTTCAGAGTTTCTAATCCTAATAAATTAATAGAAGAAATAAAAAAAACAGGTTTTATGAATTAATGATAAAATATTTATTTTTATTTCTCTACTATTGAGGATTATACAAATAAAAATATTATAAACAAAAAAAGCTCATTCATTGAATGAGCTTTTTATATTTCTAACTTGTTTGTTCTTGATTAATGAGCTGATTCTCTATTTTTTGATCGATTTCTTTAAAGAATCCGAAACCTTTTAGGATAATGATTAATCCAAAGATTAAAAGACAAATTCCAACTCCTTTTCGTACCATAAATACTTTTTGATCGGTAAAACGTTTTTGAAGTTTTCCTGCCAAAAATATTTTTCCCAAATCTATTACAAAATAGGTGGTCAAAACAACGCCCATGTAAAGCATAAAATCGCTTGGATTTGGATATTGAATCATAATTGAAGAGACAATTACAAACCAAAAAACAATGACACCGATATTCAACAAATTCATAATGAATCCATTGATAAACGTTCTCAAATAATTGTTGCTTACAAATCCTGCTTCGCCTTCTATATGTAGCTTTGGTTTAGAGAAATACATGAAAATTCCGTAAATCAATACAAAGAAACCTGCAATGATATAAATACGGTAAAACTTTGGATGATTGGTCACATAATCTGTAAAATCTTTACTTCCATAATAGGCTGCTGCAATACACAAAATATCGGCTGCAATAACTCCTAAATCTAGAACTACAGCGGTTTTCCAACTTCTACGCAAACTGGTTTCAATAAGTAAGAAAAATACAGGTCCAATAAGAATTGTACTTAACAAAAAACCTATTAGTATGGCCGAAAATATTATTTCCATAACATAATTAAGGTCTGCAAGATAAGTCTAAAATATGAAACTTAAGCATCAACTAATTCAAAATCTAATTGCTTCTTGATTAAATCAGCATTTAAAACTTTGATTCTAACCGGACTTCCTAACTGATATTTAACACGTGTGCGTTTACCTATTAAAGCATGATTTTTTTCGTCAAAAACAAAATGATCACCTTTCATAGCACGAGAACGAATCAAACCTTCGCAACGCGTTTCTGGAATTTCAACGAAGATTCCATAATCTTGTACACCTGTAATAAAAGCATCAAAAGTTTCGCCAACAAATTGCTCCATGTATTTTACTTGCATATATTTTATTGACTCTCGCTCTGCTTCTGCAGCAATTTTTTCGCGAGATGAACAATGTTTTGCTTTATCTTCGTAAACAGCCGCTGCAGGAGATTTTTTACCATCTAAATAATCTTGCAACAAACGGTGCGCAATCATATCTGGATAACGACGAATCGGCGATGTAAAATGCGTGTAATAATCGAACGCTAAACCGTAATGTCCTATATTCTCTGTTGTATATTTTGCTTTCGCCATTGTTCGCATTGCCAAAGTTTCAACCATATTTTCTTCTGGTTTTCCTTTCACTTCTGCTAACAACTTATTCATAGAATTGATAGTTGTTTTACGATCTCCAATCTCTAATTCATACCCAAATTGGCGAATAAAATTCTTTAAGTCTAATAATTTATCTGGATTCGGATCATCGTGAACACGATAAATATAAGTGTTCGCATTCTCTTTTCCGTGTTTATCTAAACTGATGAATTCTGAAACTTTTTTGTTACATAATAACATGAATTCTTCAATCAATTTATTCGAATCTTTCGAAATTTTGAAGAAAATTCCTTGCGGATTATGCGCTTGATCTAAATCGAATTTTACTTCAACTTTATCAAAATTAACCGCTCCATATTTCATACGTTTTCCACGCATTGTTTTTGCTAATCGATCTAAAGTCAAGATTTCATCTTTAAAATCTCCATCTTTTCCTTCGATAATTTCTTGTGCTTCCTCGTATGTAAAACGTCTGTCCGAATGCGTTACTGTACGACCAAACCATGTTTTTACAATCTTTGCATTATCATCCATTTCGAATACACCCGAAAACGTATATTTATCTTCGTTTGGACGCAAAGAACACGCAACATTCGACAATACTTCTGGCAACATCGGCACTACTCTATCCACCAAATAAACGGAAGTTGCACGCTTGTAAGCTTCTTGCTCAATCAACGAACCTGGACGAACATAATGCGTAACATCTGCAATATGAACACCGATTTCCCAGTTTCCGTTCTCTAATTTTCTGATTGATAAAGCATCATCAAAATCTTTTGCATCTTTCGGGTCGATTGTAAACGTCGTTACATTTCGCATATCTCTACGGCGAGCTGCTTCGGCTTCATCTATCGAAGTATCCAACTGATTTGCTTCTTCTTCTACGTCATCTGGAAATTGAGCTGGCAAATCGTATTCTAACAAAATCGCATGAATTTCTACATCCGTATCGTCTGGACTACCCAAAACTTGTGTGATTTCTCCAAATGGTGAATTAGATCCTTCCGGCCAATTTGTTAATCGAACCACAACTTTTTCTCCTGGTTGAGCATTTTTAATTTTCTCTTTCGGAATAAAGAAATCGTGATTACCATTTTGCATCGTTACAAAACCAAAATTTCCGTTTTTTCCTAACTCGAAAATCCCAGTAAATTCAGTTTTATTACGCTCGACAATTTCTACAATTTCTCCTTCTGCTCTCGATTGATTGGCATGTTTTTTTGGATAAACATATACGCGAACCGTATCGCCCATTAAGGCATTTCTCGTTTTTCCTTTTTGTACAAAGACATCTTGTTCAAGACCATCAATCATAATATAAGCACTTCCCGAAGAAGTCAAATCCGCAATCCCAACCATATAATCATTGGTTGCATTGATTTTGTATTTTCCTCTTTCTACTTCAGAAATCTTTTTGTCAGCTAATAAAACATTCAAATTCTTAATCAATAATTCTGTATCAATTCGATTTGTTAGGTTTAAAGCTGCTGCAATTTGTTTATAATTTAAAGGTTTATTCGGATTTTGAAATAAAACTTCGATGATAGACTTCGTAAACTTTGTTATGTTTTTGTCTTTTTTCGCCTTTGTATTTTTAAAATTTCTTCTTGGCATAATTTGTTTTCTGTCAAATCTCTTCTTGTTTTTTCGAGATTTATTTTAAAATAGTTAATAAATAAACATCTTAATTATTTGATTATCAAATTATTTTTAATAACTATTGATAAGATGTTAATAAACAACATAACCACTGCAAAGGTAATATATCCTTTTTCTAAAATAACAATTTACAGCCAATTCTATGTTACGGAAAGGATAAGATTACTTGTAACGTTTTGATTTATTGCGAAAATTGAGCCAAAAAAACTATTTTTGCATTGATAATTAATTGAATGAAAACTAAACCATTATACCAAACCTACTTGATTAACCTTGATCGAGCTACGGATCGGCTTGAATTGATGCAAAAAGAATTCGAAAAATGTGAGATTACTTACGAAAGAATTTCTGCTGTAGATGCCAAAACTTTGGATTCGTCAACCTATAAAGTAAAAAATAAATATGACCGCGATTTAGTTCCTGGAGAAATTGGTTGTTATTTGAGTCATGTGAAAACGCTAGAAACTTTTTTGACTTCTGAAAATTATTTTGCTTTGATTATAGAAGATGATGCTATTTTGGTTAATGATTTCAAATCTGCTGTAGAAAAAGCAATGATTCAATATGATGATTTAGAAAGAAAAGATCATTGGGATGTTTTGAAGTTGTTTAATGGAAAACGAAAACATATCAAAATAGCTGATGTTGACCAAAAATATATAATTGCAGCTTGCGGAACGAGTATTCCAATCACAACAATTGCTGCCATTTGGACAAGAAAGGCCGCAGAAAAATTTTTGAATAAAATTAAAACTCCACTTCCTACAATTCAACGTCCTATTGATTGTGATTTACAGCATGCTTGGGAATTTGATTTAAGAATATATAATCTTCTTCCATCGCTTGTTAAACCAGCTCCAGTAGAAACGCAAATTCAGATTGATCGCAGTTTAAGAAAGTCTAAATTTCCAAGACAAATTCAATACGAATTGAATCGATTATTTCCTAAATATTTCTATTTGATTAATCATCATGGTTTCAAAAAATTCTATGATAGTTTTATTTCGAAGAAAAACGAACGTATTTCTTAATCAACAATTATAAAACATATTAAATATCTGAATTAAAACAAATTAACAGCCTTTATCAACAGTTATAAACATTGTTAATTTCGATATAAAATACAAAAAAAGCAGTTTCAAAATTTTGAAACTGCTTTTTTATTTATAATAATTCGATGCTTTCTTCTTTTAATTTTTCTTTTACTTTTCCGTCCCAAATACTTGCTTGTACTTCACCAATATGTCGAGATTTCAACATAAACATACACATACGAGATTGTCCAATTCCACCTCCAATAGATTCTGTTAACTTGTCATCTAACAACATCGAGTGAAATAATAAATTTTTACGATCCGAAAAATCTCTAATTTCTAATTGTTTGGTCAAAGCTTCTTTATCTACACGAATTCCCATCGAGGATAACTCGAAAGCAGATTCTAAAACAGGGTTCCAAACTAAAATATCACCATTAAGACCTCTAAAACCAGCACTGTTTTCTGTACTCCAATCGTCATAATCAGCAGCACGTGCATCGTGTAATTCTCCATTACTCAATTCTCCTCCAATTCCGTAAATAAAAACAGCTCCAAATTCTTTACAAATTGCATTTTCTCTTTCTTTCGGCGTAAGAGTTGGATATTTCTGTAATAAATCTTCAGACGAAATAAATGTAATTTGTTCTGGTAAAACAGCTTTCAATTGTGGATATTTTGCTTCTACATTTTGCTCCGTTTTTTTAATAACTTCATAAATCGATTTTACTGTCGAAAAAAGATAATCCAATTGGCGATCTTGCGGCACAATTACTTTTTCCCAATCCCATTGATCCACATAAATAGAGTGAATTGGCGAATAATCTTCGTCTGGACGCAAAGCGCGCATATCTGTTATAATTCCTTCGCCTGGTTCAATTTCTAATTCTTTCAAGCGAATACGTTTCCATTTTGCCAAAGAATGTACAACTACCGCATTTTTATCATTCAAAGATTTTATAGGGAATTTTACAGGTCTTTCGATACTATTCAAATCATCATTAATACCTGTTCCATCCAAAACTACCAATGGTCCAGAAACTGGAATAATGTTTAATTCTTTTTGTAATCCTTTCGAAAATTCTTCTTTTACAAAAGAGATTGCTTGTTCTCTACGTAATAATGCTCTGCTCATCTTTTTAATCTTTAAATGATTTGTTTTTTTAACTGATGTAAAAGTAGAACAGCTAAAATCAATAAATATACTATTGACTTAAATTGGTTTAAAAATATTTAATTTTAAATATAAAATATTGTTTATACTTAACTATTTAAACTTTATAATAGTTTTAAATTTAATTTTTAAAATAAAAATCGGTAAACTCTAACGAATTGACCGATTTTATATCTTATAATAGATGTATAAAATTATCCGTTGTATGAACAAGCAATTTTATCTACGCGTCCTTGGTGACGACCACCTTCAAATTCTGTTGCTAAAAATGTATTCACAATTTCTTCTGCATATTCATACGCAATAAAGCGTGCAGGTAAAGTTAACACATTTGCATTATTGTGTTGACGAGCTAACTTGGCAATATCCATCATCCAACATAATGCAGCACGAATTCCTTGGTGTTTATTTGCAGTCATTGTAACGCCTTGCGCACTACCACAAATCAAAATTCCGAAATCTGCTTTTCCATCTTCCACAGCTTGTGCCGTTGGGTGTGCAAAATCAGGGTAATCAACACTCGCTGTTGAGAACGTACCAAAATCCTCAACCTCAAATCCTTGACTTGTTAAAAAGGGTACTAATTTCTCCTTATAATCGAACCCAGCATGGTCCGCTCCGATTGCAATTTTCATTTAATTAACAGGTGTTTTTGTTGTTTTTGTTTAAATAATTGTAAATCAAATGTTAAGTAAAAGTAACAACTTGTTAAAAGATGATTGAATAAAACTAATAACTTTTCGAGAGAAAAATTTGGAAATCTGATTCAAAAAATCAATTAGAAATAAATCAATACAAGTCAAGTAAAAGTTTTCATTTTGGCATAAAAGATTTACACACCGTTATGAATAGTTTTCACAAAACTTCTTTTTAACAAAAGTTGTTTATCAACCAAAATGATAAATTGTTGATAGAATATCTAACTCTTTCATTACAAAACAAAATTACAAATAATAGCTTGTTAATTGCTATTAAATAAAATTTATCTCACTTTAGTTATCCACATATTAACAGTGCTAATAATAGTAACATTTTTTTCTTTTTTTAAAATTTAAAAATTAATTAAACTATA